>JAPLIW010000420.1 GCA_026388915.1 Deltaproteobacteria bacterium | reverse complement strand
TTCCTGGTTAATAAAAAGGTTTTTACCATGATTCGGTATCTAAGGAATGCTTTCTTCAGAAACCCGTGATAAGCAAGAAGAACCAAGGCATAAATGCCCCCCACCAGGGCGGTGAAAAGAAAAGCGAGAAACACGCCTTTGGGCCCCAGGACCCCGCCAATTGCTCCTAACAGCTTGGCATCCCCGGCCCCCATTCCTCCCAATAGATAAAAAGGAAGCAGAATCGCAATGCCCACCGCGATCCCTTCCAGGCTGAAAAGAAACCCGCTAAAGCCGTTAGTAGCGGTATGGTAAGCAATGGCCAGCGCCGCCGCGGGGAAAGTCAGCCAGTTGGGGATCCTATGAAACCGAAGGTCCCATGCGGCACCCGTTAGCAAAACCGTTGCTAAAAATAAGGATGGAACAGGTTCTAAATAGTTCATCTGCATCTTTCCCTCAAATTTAACCAATTAAGGAAAGGCTGAGACAACGGATTCGAAAAGGGTTCTTACAGTTGCGCCTAAATTGGAAACCGCCAAAACGATGGATAGAAAAATCATGCTGGAAATTAGAGCATATTCAATTGATGTTGCCCCTCTTTGAGAGGTGAAGAAATGCGCAATTTTTTTAAGCATTTATTGGCCTTTTAATTAGTTCAGAAAAAAATTCATTTGGGATACATGCCCTTTGGGAGCATGTATCCCTCTTGTTAGTTTATTAGGTGGGGGTGGTCAGGTGAGTTTGAACATAATTAAACACGCCTGACAATTGAGTGCCAACGAGGGTCACAGCGGCAATAATCACTACTGCAACCAGCGAAGCGATCAGGCCGTACTCGATGGCGGTCACGCCGTCTTCTTCTTTGAAAAAGCGAATCAGTTTCTTCATTTGTTTTTTTCTCCTTGTTTGTTTTTTGGTTTTTTAAGATTTTTTAATTGATTGTTGGTTGACTAGATTGCTCCGTTTCCTTTCCCGTCCATCCCTCCTTTCTCTGCCTAGTGGTGTTGGTTGCCGGGAAGCAGCGGATCCTTTCCCGGAAGCTCGCACCGATCAGATGAATTCTTTCTCCGAAGGCCCTTCTTCATGAATGCCTATTCCACCCAAGTACCGCTGCATTTCCTTTTCCACGCACGCCGGACAGATTCCGTGGGTCGCCGGGTAGCCTCCCTCTGAAATCACTCTATGACACCAGGCACAGATTTTCCGGGGGGTATAATTCCCCCGGAGCCTTTCCTTGAAATCTATAACTCGCATCGTTTGGATCATTAGAAATCTTCCTTGTTCTTCTTTCTTAACGCTATTTCCAACCCGACCATTCTCACCCCCACCCTTCCCCTCCCCCATCAAGGGGGAGGGGAAACTGGGTGGCCTCCCCCGTCGAGGGGGAGGGGAAAATCGGAGCCCCGTAGGGAGGAGGGGAATATTGGGGCCCCTGCCGAGGGGGAGGGGGGAAGAGGGGTTCTTTCTTACCCCATTACATCTCGATGATCCCAGGCAGCCTGGGCATCCTTTTCGTGATCGTAATTATGTTGAATCTGGTTCGAATCCGGGTTTTGCATACGGGCTACCAGTTGGAGGTACTTCAAAGCGCCCTTGGGGATCCGGGTCTCCTGCCGGCCGTCGAACAGGGTAATGTATTCATCCCCGTTCTTGGCAAAGATCACTTCTCCCGTGGAGAAGGGGATCATCATTGAGGGTTTGACTACTTTGCATTTCCACCAGTTGGCCATTTTTAAGACACCGTAATTTTCTTCCAAATGATTTGTCCCTCTAATAGCGAAATCCGTGCCAAGAGGGGAAATTTTTCACTCTACGAGTAAGTCATGAAAAGGACAGTGAAATGTAAAAATGGCTTTTTCTTTTACAGGAAGCCCTGTAAAGGTAGCTATGGAGTCCATTCCCTATTAGTGGTGAACGGACTCCAGAACCTTCGAGGATCCACGGCATCGGCTCCGAGGTTTCCCGATATGGGGAACTCCACATGAAAGCATGTCTAAGCAAGCCATTCATGATGGTCTCGTAAAAAGTCGTACCTCCGGTGAAAATCGGAGTCCAGGGAGCTAATAGCGGGTGGAAAGAGCTGGATTACTGCTTTCGCCGGAATGACAAAATAACCTGCTTTTTGGCTTATTCCGATTTCATCATTCATAAACGCACCATCAGACTCGAACCGTCGAAAAAATTCAGCCATAAAAAATGATTTACCTTGGGCCAGGTAACTTTAAGAAATTTCCCCCGCTCCCTTTTTTAAAGGGGGGGGGATTACATCTTCCCTTCCATCGGAAGGGGAATCAAGTCAATCCAAGTCCAAAAAAGTTCGGAGTTCGTAGGGACGACCCGCCGGGTCGCCCGTACGGAGTTCGGAGTCAAAGGCGATAAAACCCTGTTCTTATTAATAAGGCCATAACTATCCGGACATCGATTTTCTTTTTTGATCCTCCTGGATTCCGGCTTGCGCCGGAATGACGTAGTGAAGAAAGCCCTTCTTCTATTCGTCTCTCCGGCGAAAGCCGGAGTCCAGTTCAAGGTTTTTAATAGGATAGGCCTCCAACCAATGATGTCTAGACAATAATGGCCTCATTAGTAATTTTAGGCATTTCGAATTTTAGGCATTTTTATATGTGTTCATCTGTGTCCTGATAAAAAATTCTTTGCTTGCGGCTCCGCCGCGCTGTGACCTCTGTGGCTAAATAGTTTCGGTTTCCTCAGATCCCGAATTTTCTTTTCAGATGGTAAACCGTCGGGCGGCTCACTCCCAGGATCTTCGCGGTCCTGGAAATGTTGTGGCGGCATAGCTCCAGGGTTTCGATCACCTTCTGTTTCTCAATCTTGCCCCGCCCGTTCCCGCCTTCGGCAGGTTCTTCCCCTTGCCCGGAACCCTCCAGGTCGGGAAGATCCAGGTCCTTGGGTTTTACAAAATGGTCGCTTCCCAGGACCAGGGCCTTTCGGATCTTGTTGGCAAGTTCCCGGACATTCCCGGGCCAGCCATAATTCCCCAGGGCTTTCAATGCCTCCGGGGCAAATTCCCGGAACACGCCAATCTCGCGGGAAAACTTTTTCAAAAAGGATTGGGCCAGGAGAAGAATATCCTCCCCTCTTTCCCGGATGGGCGGCAGTTTTATGGTAAAGGCTTCCAGCCGGTAAAAGAGGTCCGGGCGGAACCGTCCGCAGGCCAGGGCGGCCTGCAGATCGCAGTTGGTGGCGGCGATGAACCGGACGTTGACCTTTTTCCCGGTCACCGTTCCGATTCTTTCAATCATCTGGTCTTCCAGAAACCGGAGGAGTTTTACCTGCAGGGCGGGAGGGAGCTCGGCGATTTCGTCCAGGAAGAGAGTGCCCCCGTCGGCATATTCAAACTTGCCGATTTTGCGGGTATGGGCGCCCGTGTAGGACCCCTTTTCATAGCCAAAGAGCTCGGCCTCCAGGAGGTTTTCCGGTATGGCGGCGCAGTTTATGGGAACGAAGCCTTTCTCCTTTCTCTTGCTTCTTTCGTGGATGGCCAAGGCGGTCAGCTCCTTTCCCGTTCCGCTTTCCCCGAGGATGAGAACGGGCACATCGGTGGGAGCCACCTTCCGGATTTTGACGAAAACCTCTTTCATGACCTGGCTCGTTCCCAAAAATTCCGGAAAAAGTTCGGTGGAAAGCTGCCGCGGAGACTCCGGTTCCAGAAGATCCACCACCCGGCGAAGCTGATCAGCCGATAACTTTTCCGCTTTTAAGTGGAGTCTTTGCAGCATGCAGGTCTTCTGGTGATACTCCAGATAAACCGGGGAATGAAAATCCAGGTTCCAGCCGCACAGGGCGCACGCCTGAGGGAGCCCTTCATAGGTGTGCCCGCAATAGGGACATGCATGCAGATTTCCGAGTCCCTCGGCAATGTATTTCCAGAGTTTCATCTTCGAAGAGGAATCGAGGTCATAGAACTGGACCGCCACCCCTTCGGTCTCTTTTCGGACCGCCCTTCCGCTGTTTTCGAAAAGGCCGTGGCTCGGCAGGTTATATTTCATGAAAAGGGAGTCCCCGATCTTCACGGAGGGGAATGGCCCCCGGAGAAAAGCTCCGCCCAGGCTGAGGCTGCTGAGCATGGCTTTGGACCCGGCGAGCCTTCCATTCAAAATGACCGGAAGTTCCGGGGTGATTCGAGGAAAGAGGCGCATGGAGCATATCCCTTCGAGTGGTCTCTGGGTCAAGCAGCGATAGGGTGTTGCATTTCGGTTTGCGGCGTCCCGATCATGCTTTAGCGAATTTCATGCCAACCGGAAATCGAAAGGGGACCTTCTGCAAGTGATGAATAAGAAATAGAAAACGGAAAAAGGAGGGTGAAGAATTGACCATTTAACATGGGAATTGTAAACCCTGGCTATGGATTTTTTTACATAATTTTCTAGATTTCCTTCCATATCCCCGGTCTATCTGACCGGAAAAGAGGGGGGAGGAATTGAATTTCACGACGGTTTGAGCTTGTAAGGGAGTGACAGAGCCAGTTTGGCAAATCGGTCTTTGTCCAATCGCCGGCTCTCAGGCTGATTTTTATCCCCTTGCGTGGAGGCGTTGGTGAGGAGAAGGACCGCCAGCTTCTGGAAGGCCCTGCAAATTTCTTTTCCTTCCCCCTTTAAAGTCTTTCCCTGCTTCGCGGCTTCCATCACGGAGGAATAATCATTGGGAATGTTCCAGAAAATATGTTTCCCCAATTCTTTCTCGGCGTCCTCCAGGGAAATCGGGGAATTTTTCTGATACCTGTTGACCACAATTCTAATCTTTTCTTCCTGGGAGGGTCGCAACTTCCGGAAAAAGGGGAAAAGCCTCTTTACGTTCTCGATGCAGGGGTGATTTAAGTTTGTCACCAGGAGAACCATATCGGCCATTTCAGAAATCCTGGCCGAGATCTCTCCCGTGGATTTCCCCCCGTCGATCAACAGGAAATCAAGCGCCTTTTGCATGAGGGAGAGCATTTTTCCCACGACTTCCGGATTCAATTCTTCGCCTTCCAGTCCGGAGGGAGAAGGCAAAACATAAAAACCCGACGGATGCCCGCTCAGGATGCCCTTCAAATGGTTTGCATTGATCCGGGATATATTCTTGATCACCTGGCCCCAATTGGGGGAGGGGTTGATGTTCAAAAGGACCGGCAGATCTCCGTAAAGAACGGTCATATCGGTCAACAATACGGAACGGGATTTATCCAACTGGGCCAAACTGCCGGCCAGATTGAGGGCCACGGTGGTTGTTCCCACCCCTCCTTTGCAGCCCAGGATATAAATCATCATTCCGCCTTTTTGCTTTCCCCGGGGGGAGAGGATTGGGGTCTGCCTCTCCCCTATTTGGAGCAAAGCGTCTCGCAGCTCTTCCTTTTTGAAGGGATGAACGAAGATTTTGTCGGCCCCTGCCCGCCTGGCTTGAATGAGAACCTCCGGGTCTAAATGGGGAGTGATTAAAAAAATTTCCCCGATCCTTCCGGAGCCGCTGGCGGTGTGGAGGAAATGAAGCCCTTCCCGGATGTTTTCCCCCATCTCGAAAATGAGCAGATCGCCGGGCTCCAGGAACTCGGACCGGTTCAGGCTAAATCCTTCCAGGGAAGAAATGACCTGCTCGATTGCTTCATTTGTCTCCGGGGCGATTATTCTTACCTGAATGGAAATTTCCCAGCCCATGGAAATCTTCCTCGCTAAAAAAATTAATAAGCGAAATTCGTGCCAGGGAGAAATCCCCTCCCGGATTCGCTCGTCCGGCCCCAGAGGGGGAAGGCCTTTAAGGTCAAGAGGCAAAGGGCTTTGCCGGAGAAGATAGACAGAAAAATCACTAACCCTTTGTTTCCAATAGAAGTCGGATCGTGTCCCGTCGCTTGTCTGGGATCATCTCGGTTTTTTTGAGGGGATAGAAATGAAGGATATTCGGAGAAGAATAGAGATTCCTTGTGAAGGGAGCAAGAGGGTTAGAAAAGCTTTCCATGGAGTGCATTCCATATCTATATGTAAAGGAATCCGCTCTCTTGACGTTTTTCCCGGTATTGCGTCGCGGAAAAAAGGGTGACTTTTTCCGCACAGTGCGGCCTAATCGTTTTTTCCCGGTCCGGTTTCCTTGTCGATCAGAATCCCCAGCTTCTTGACCTTTTCGTGAATCGTCTTGTAGTCAACCTGGAGCAACCGGGCGGCTTTGGCCTTGTTGCCCCCGGTTTGCTTCAAAACCTGGGTGAAGACCTCCCGCTCCACGGCGGTGATGCTCTGCTGGAGAATTTCCTTGAGGGACAGATTCTTCCAGGGGGCTCCCTGAACCTTGGGGGTAAAGGCCATCCCGGGCACATCGACCCGCTTCAGCTCCAGGTGTTTTTCGGTGATCAGATCGTCGGCCAGAAGGGCGGCCCGGCGGATGATGGACCGGAGCTGGCGGACGTTGCCGGGCCAATTGTAGGCGAAAAGGGTGTTCAGGGCGGTTTCGGAAAACCCCTTTACCTGCTTGTTCAATTCCAGGTTGGCATTGTCCAGAAAGCGCTTGGCCAGGTAGGGAATGTCCTCCTTCCGGTCCCGCAGCGGAGGGATGGTAATGGTGAACTCGTTCAAGCGGTAGAACAGGTCCCGCCGGAAAGAGCTGGACAGGGCCAATTCATGGAGGTCCTGGTTGCTGGCCACCAGGAGCCGGACATTGACCGAAATCGCTTTGGTGCCCCCCACGCGGTAGACTTTCTTCTCCTGAAGAACCCGGAGAAGTTTGGCCTGAGACCCCAGGGGCATATTGGAGATTTCATCCAGAAAAAGGGTGCCTCCCTGAGCGACCTCAAATTTTCCTGGTTTTTGAACTTCCGCCCCGGTGAAGGCCCCCCTTTCATGGCCGAACAGCTCGCTTTCCAGAAGGGTCTCGGGAATGGCCCCGCAATCGACGGGTATGAAAGGCCCCTTGGACCGGGAGCTGGCTTCGTGAATCGCCCGGGCCACGATTTCCTTTCCCGAGCCGGTTTCCCCGATGATGATCACGGTGAAGTCCGATTCGGCCACCCGGTTTAATTCCGATATCAACCGGGCCACCACATCGCTCGGCCCCATCCTTTCCTGCAAGGGAGAGCTGCCCTTCAACTGGTTGGACAGCTGCCGGACTTTGAGCTTGAGGTCCCGCTCGGCCAGGGCCCGGTGGGCGACCCGGATCACTTCATAATTGTCGAAGGGTTTGGAGAGGTAATCGTGGGCTCCTTCCTTGATGGCCTTGACTGCTCCCCGGGAGTCGGCGTGAGCGGTGATGAAGACTACGGGAAGTTCCTGATCCAGTTCCCGGGCCTTGCGCAGAATTTCCATCCCGTCCATGCCGGGAAGCATCATATCCACCAGGAGCAAATCCGGGGCATCCGATTGGAGTATCTTCAGGGCCTTTTCTCCCTCATAGGCCACCATCGTCTCCAACCCTTCCTTTTTCATAAGGTCGGAAAGGATCACACAAATACTCTTGTCGTCGTCCACAATAAGGACTCTGGATCTTTTTTTGTTCATTTTCTTATTTCCTATTCCTATTTACCTTGGGTTCATCCGAAGCCTCAGTCCGGTAAAAGCCTCATGAATTTCAGCCATGGGATACCCATCCTTATATTTTGATGGATATCGAACCAATCCGATCCCCAGGAGCCGGTCCATGCCGGGAAGGAGCCCTGCTCCCTAAACAACATTCCTCCGGCAAGACACGGGGATGGAAATCATTCCCCCCCTAAATTATGGAGTTGGTTCCATATTATGGAATTTATACCATAGATTATTATCCATAAAATGTAAATTTACTGGTTTACAGCCTCCCAGAAATAAGCCCTTCAAATCACTAACTCGTTAATGCTTATGCATTTTTGAAAAATGAAAGAACCGTTCTTCCCTTAAAAGCAGAAAGGGATATTGCAAGGGGTATGCCAGGCTTTCCTGCCCTGGATTTGGGCCAGGCAATAATTCCTTTCATGAAAACATACTTATTTCAAAGTGTTAATAAGAGATTAGGCGAATGGATCAACCATAGTGCCTAAAAGACTACAAAGGTAGGCTATTTCCCTGTTGGGGCTTTGTTGCATAGGAAAAGGGGCGAACAAATTTATTATTATGAATCGCTTTTATTCGGGTAAAAGCGGGTCTTCCGCACGGTCGGGGCGGTCATCCTGCAGGACCGGTAGCCGGACAAAGAAGGTGGTTCCCTGGCCCAGGGTGCTCTCGAGGGAGATGGTGCCCTTGTGCTGCTGGATAATGGACTGGCAGATGCTTAATCCCAAGCCCGTCCCGTTCTCCTTGGTGGTATAAAAAGGCATTCATGAACAGGTTGAGAAAGACCCGCTCCAGGTTCTCTTGGCTGGCCATAATCTCAGGAAGATTCTTTTCCAATCGGGCCTCGAGGGCGACCTGGCAGGGGGCGCTTTGAAGTTCACAGGTCTTCCAGGTCACGAGGAGGAGCCGGTTGAAATTGATGGGTTTAAAATCCAGGACGGAAGATTTGGCGTAATCCAGGAATTTCTTGGTCAGGTCATTGGCCTTTTCCGTGCTTTCCAGGATCATCTGCAATTTTTCCCGGAACGAGGGAAGAAGATCGGGGTTATCCAGGCATGACTGGGCGCAGGAACGGATCACGGCCACGGGATTTCTGAGGTCATGGAGGAGTCCGGAAACAATAACCTTACCCACCCTTTGTTTATGAGAGGATTCAAAGTTCTTGTCCTGCAGGTCCCGGATCACGGCGGAGGCTCTCACTAGTTGTTCAACGAGAAACTGGTTTTCTTTCTGCAAACGCTCGAGTTCCTCCGGGGCCGCCTTTTCCCCTTCTTCCGGGGGGTTCTGGACGGCTTTTCCGGCATGCCCTTCCGGGTCTGAAAGTCCTTCCTTCGAGCTTCTGACAATCGGCGAACCACCCCTCATCTCGGATTTGGGCACTCCCTGGGGATTGGGCTCTCCTTCCATGGACCTCTGGAGCCTATGGAAGATCTTGGCAATTTCGAGGGCCTTCATCTTTTCCCCTTCATTGTCCATCTGGATTCCCCAAAACAAGAAACCGGACTCTCTATTCTCCACGAGTTGTCCGGTATATTCCCTTGAACATCGGCAAGCCGGCTGTCCGCTGAATTCTGGGACCCGGGGCTTCCCGTCCTTCGATCACTCGAAGTTTGGCTTTGTCAACCCTAGTCGTTAATCAAATCTTCACCTAACCAAA
>JAPLIW010000662.1 GCA_026388915.1 Deltaproteobacteria bacterium | reverse complement strand
CATCTACTATGCCTTCCCTACCGTGGGGCTTCACTTTGTCCTCACCGCCTTCGTGGTCGTCGTCCTGGGGGGCATGGGGAATATCACCGGGGCTCTTTTCGGGGGGCTGGTCATCGGGGTCGTGGAGGCCTTCAGCGGCTTTTTCATCTCCCCGGAATTGAAGGAAGCGGTTTATTTCGTCATTTTCGTGCTGGTTCTCCTGGTCAAACCGTCGGGTTTGTTTGGGTTGACCAAGGGATAGGGTACATTCATCCATGAGATTCCTGAAGAGGAACTACTTCCTCGGTTTCTTGATCCTTCTGGCCCTGCTGGTGGCGTTGGTGCAGAATGCCTTCGTGCTGCACCTGTTGATCATGGTCTTTACCTCCGCTGCGCTGGGCCTGGCCTGGAACATCATCGGCGGGTACGGGGGGCAGCTTTCCCTCGGTCACGCCGCCTTTTACGGGATCGGGGCTTATACCTCGACCCTGCTTTTCCTCCATCTGGGGGTCACGCCCTGGCTGGGCATGATCGCCGGCGGCCTCCTGGCGGTGATTGCTTCCCTGGTCCTGGGGATCCCCTGCTTCCGGCTCCGCGGGACCTATTTTACCTTGGCCACCATTGCCTTTGCTGAAGTGCTGCGGATCCTGGTGGTCTATTTCAGGGAATTTACGGGCGGAAGCATTGGGATCGTCCTGAAGTTTAATGCCGGGTTTCTGAACCTGATGTTCAAGAACCGGGAGCCTTTTGCCTACGTCGCCCTGGGTTTCATGGCCCTGACCTATTATCTCTCCGTCTGGATCGAGAATTCCCGGCTGGGTTACTATCTCACCGCCCTGAAGGAAAATGAGGACGGGGCCCGGGCCCTGGGGATCAACACCTATCGCTGCAAACTCATCGCCCTCATGATCAGCGCTTTTCTGACCGCCCTGATCGGCTCCTTTTTCGCCCAGTACCTCACCTTTATCGAGCCCGAATCGGAATTTTCCCTGGGCCTGTCCATCGCCCTGACGCTGTCGGTCATGATCGGGGGAATCGGGACGGCCCTCGGGCCGGTCATCGGCGCTTTCATCATCACCCCCCTGCAGGAACTGCTCCGGGTCTACATCAGCGGAGAATACCAGGGCCTTCAGAATATCATCTATGGGATCGTCCTCGTGGTGGTGGTCATCTGCATTCCTCAGGGAGTTTATAAATGGGTTACAGAAACCATCTTCCGGAAGAGGACCGCTTGATCGGACGGTAGGGAAAGGGGAAATCCGTGTTGGAAGTCAAGAAGGTCAACCTGGCATACGGCCAGATGCAAGTTTTGAAGGAGGTGTCCCTGCAGGTCCGGGAACGGGAAATCGTCAGCCTGATCGGGGCCAATTCAGCGGGAAAGAGTTCCATGCTGAACGCCATCTCCGGTCTGGTCCCCATTTCCGGGGGAGAAATTCTCTTCGAAGGAAAACGGATCGATTCCCTCCCCTCCCACGAAATCATCGAAAATGGGATCATTCAGGTTCCCGAGGGGCGCCGGATTTTTCCTTTCATGACGGTGAAGGAAAACCTGGAGATGGGCAGTTACAACCGGAGAGCCCGGGAGAAGAGCCGGGAGTCCCTGCAGCGGGTCTACGAACTCTTCCCCCATCTGGCCGAAAGAAAGGACCAGCTCGGCGAGTCCATGAGCGGCGGCGAGCAGCAGATGCTGGCCGTCGGGCGGGCGCTCATGGCCGGCCCGAAGATCCTCATGCTCGACGAGCCTTCCCTGGGCCTGGCGCCCATCGTCGTGGAAATGATCTTCCACGTCCTGCAGGAAGTCAACCGCCGGGAAGTCACCATCCTGCTGGTGGAGCAGAACGTGAAGGAAAGCCTGGATATTTCCTCCCGGGGCTACGTCCTGGAAAACGGGCGGGTTGTGCTGGAAGGGGCCGGGAAAGACCTGCTGGAAAACAGCTATCTGAAGAAGGCCTATCTGGGGTTATAGGTCCGAGGTTAGAGGTTGGAGGCTAGAGGCAGATACAACTTCCGTGTATAAGTTGCTGGTTGCTGGTTCCTTGTTGCTCGTTCCGGCCAGATCCTTCTGTCTTCAATGAATCATCGGCATCCGGAAATGAGTTGCGGGTTCGTAGGGGCACCCTGCGCTTGCCCGCATGGCATTTTGAATTTGCCAAGGTGCCCGGTTTGCGGCCCAGGGCATCTTGCTCCCCAAGCCCGGAGTATTTTTTTTAACGAGTAACCAGTAACCAGTTCCTCAGGAAATAAACAGATTCTTCGAGGAAAAGTTCGGGTCGCTGGTCAGGTTGACTCCCAGCCGTCTCAATCCGGCCTCATCCCCGGGGGTGGGGATGTGGGTCATGTGCACCTCGCAGCGTTCCAGCTCTTTCAAATGCTCGATGGCCAGCTGGGCCGCGGGGTTGGTGGTGGCGCCGATGCTCAGGGCGATCAGGGATTCTTCCAGGTCCAAGCTGACGGATTTCTCCTTCAGGATTTCGGTTTTCAAATTGCGGATGGAGTTGGTGATGTAGGCGGGCAGCAGCTGGATCTTCTCGGGAATGCCCGCCAGATGCTTGATGGCGTGGATCACCACGCTGGATGCGGCGTGGAAGAGGGGGGAATTGTTCCCGGTTATGATGGTGCCGTCTTTCAGCTCAATCGCCGCCCCGCAGAAGATCCCTTCGTTTCCCCTCTTGTCCCGCTGGGCGTCCTCGGCGGCCTGCCTCGCGGGTTCCACCACCTTCCGGTATTCGGGGGAAAGCTGAAAATCCTTGATGAACAACTCCACCCGCTGAACGGTTTCCTTGTCCGCAAATCCCATGGCGTACTCACAGCGGTAGCGGAAGTACCGCCGGATCACCTCCTGTTTGGCCGCCTCCCGGGTGACCCCGTCCTCCACGATGGCCATTCCGGCCCGGTTCACCCCCATGTCCGTCGGGGACTGGTAGAAGGAGGGCCCCCCGGTGATCTTTTCCAGGATCCTTTTCAAAACCGGGAAGACCTCCACATCCCGGTTGTAGTTGACCGCCACCTTCTGGTAGGCCTCCAGGTGAAAGGGGTCGATGAGGTTGAAGTCCCGGATGTCCGCCGTGGCCGCCTCGTAGGCGATGTTCACCGGATGTTTCAGGGGGATGTTCCAGATGGGGAAGGTCTCGAACTTGGCATACCCCGACTGACTCCCCCGGCGGTAGTCATGATACATCTGGGAGAGGCAGGTGGCCAGCTTCCCGCTCCCCGGCCCGGGCCCGGTGACGATGACCAGGGGTTTTTGGGTTTCGATGTATTCGTTGGCCCCGTAGCCCTCGTCGCTCACGATCAGGTCCACGTCCGTGGGGTAGCCTTTCGTGTAGCGATGGGTATAGACTTTGATGTTTCTTCTCTCCAGTTTGTTTTTGAACAGGGTGGCCGAGGGCTGGTTATCGAAACGGGTGATCACCACTCCCAGGACGTTGATCCCCCAGTTTCTCAGTTCATCGATGAGCTTGAGGGCGTCGGAATCATAGGTGATGCCGAAGTCGGCCCGGATTTTTTTCCGCTCAATGTCCCCAGCGTAGATGCAGAGGAGGAGGTCCGCCTTGTCCTTCAGCTCCGACAGGAGGCGCATCTTCACATTGGGGTCGTAGCCCGGCAGAACGCGGGCGGCGTGGTAATCGAAGATCAGCTTTCCCCCGAACTCCAGGTAGAGCTTGTTGTTGAATCTCTCCACCCGCTCCCAGATGGCCGACTTTTGTTCTTTCAGGTAACGGTCATTGTCAAAACCCATTCCACAGTTCATGTTGGCTTCCTTACTTTTCAGTCTGGAGTTGAGGGCGGTTCATCGGTTCCGCCCGGAAAACCGGAGTGGGCCCTCTTCCATTCCTCCGCCCGGCGGGGGGAGGAAGTCGGGGTCTGTTTATCCTTTCGGCAAACAACCCGAACCTTTTTATCATAAAACCGTTTATCTGTCTCCCCTTTTTTCGTCCCTTTTTTCGTCCCCCCTCTTCCACGCCTTTGTTGCCAACCGGCATCATCTTCTATAGAATCATCCTAGTGTCGTGTCCCGCAAATAAGCTGACAAAGTCAAACCGGGGTGCCAGGAGCCGAGAGTCGGACCTATGCGCGCCCCCATATTTCCCAAGCCGCTGGCTTGAAGGGGGTGGCTATGCTGAGTAATTTCCCAAACGTACGGACGGAAAAAAATGGACCCGTTACCACCGTAATCCTCAGCCGGCCGGAAGTGAGGAACGCGGTCGATTCGGCCACGGCCAGGGCCCTGGCGGATGCCTTCCGGGCTTTCGATGCTGACCCGGATGCCAAAGTGGCGGTCTTTTTCGGAGACCACGGAACTTTCTGCGCCGGCGCCGATCTCAAGGCGATTGTCCAGGGAGACCGAAAGGCGGATATTCCCAGGGGATTTCAAGGGGACGGACCCATGGGGCCCACCCGCTTGGTTCTCTCCAAGCCGGTGATTGCCGCAGTATCCGGCTATGCCGTGGCCGGGGGTCTGGAGCTCGCCCTCTGGTGCGACCTGCGGGTCATGGAAGAAGATGCCGTTCTGGGAGTCTTCTGCCGGCGCTGGGGAGTGCCGTTGGTCGACGGCGGCACCATTCGATTACCCCGCCTGATCGGACTGGGACACGCTCTGGACCTGATCATCACCGGCCGTCCGGTCGCGGCCCCGGAGGCCCTCGCCATGGGACTCGTAAACCGGGTAGTTCCAAAAGGAAAATCCCGCGAAGCGGCGGAAAAGCTGGCCTTTGAAATTGGTTCCTTTCCCCAAGCCTGCATGAACGCCGACCGCATGTCGGCCCACACCCAATGGGACCTCCCCCTGGGGGAGGCTCTCCGCAACGAGTTCGAGAAGGGGTTCCCCATGGTCGAGGCCGAGGGGCGTTCCGGCGCCGCGCGTTTTGCCGGAGGGGCCGGTCGGGGCGGAAAATTCGAATAATTTGTAGGGGCGCCCCGGCGGGTCGCCCCTACAAGCTCGACAAAGACGCTTCAATTCAGTATAATCAGGCGAATTTCAGAAAACCGAGAGGTTTATGCCCACGGAAGTCTACGTCGCCGGCGTCGGCCTGACCAAATTTGGGAAGAGTGATCAATCGCTTCCCTATCTCATGGTGGAGGCCGCCTCCAGGGCCATCCTCGACGCCCGGGTCAGCACCATTGACTATGTCTTCATCGGAGTGATGAGCGTGGAGGAATTCACCGGGGAGAGCAATTTCGCCGCTCTCATCACCGACCGTCTGGGCCTGCCCGGGATCCCTTCTTCCCGGGTGGAAACCGCTTCCTCCACCGGGTCCGCGGTGTTTGAGTCCGCCTTCTACGCCGTCGCCTCCGGGTATCACCGGAACGTGTTGATCCTGGCGGGGGAGAAGATGACCCATCTTCCCACAGCCCAGACCACCCGGATCCTGGCCGAGGTCATCGATCGGGGCGAGAGAAAGTACGGGGCCTCCATGCCCTCCCTGGCGGCCATGATCACCCGGAGATACCAGCACGAGGCCCAGCTTTCGGATGACCGCCTGCAGTCGATCCTTTCCAAAGTGGCCATCAAAAATCACTACAATGGATCCCTCAACCCTTATGCCCAGTTCCGTAAAATCATCACCGGGGAGGATTACTTCGGCTCGCGGTATATCTCCACTCCCCTGCGCACTTACGACTGTGCCCCGATAACCGATGGGGCGGTGGCCGTCGTTTTGACCCTGGACAAGAAATCCATCCGCGTCACCGGACTCGGCCATGCCACCGACACGCTGGCCGTTCGCCACCGGGATTCATTGACCTCTTTCAAATCCACCCGCCTGGCCGCCTGGCAGGCCTATAACATGGCCAAGCTGAGCCCGAAAGACATCTCCTTCGCCGAAGTTCATGACGCCTTCACCCCCTTCGAAATCATCGGGACCGAAGACCTCGGTTTTTTCCCGCACGGCGAGGGATGGAAGGCCGTCGAAGAAGGGGTGACCTCGATCAAGGGCCGATTGCCGATCAATCCTTCCGGGGGCCTCAAGGCCCGGGGCCACCCGGTCGGGGCCTCCGGCCTGGCGCAAATCGCCGAGGTCGTCCAGCAGTTGCGGGGGGACATGGAACCGAGCCGGCAGATCACGGGGGCCAGAATCGGACTCACCCAGAATATCGGGGGTCTGGCCAACAACAATCTGGTAACCATCCTCGAACGGACGGACCGGTACCGACCCATACCGGTTTATTGGAAGCCCGATTATGATCCCGGGGACATCAATCCCCGGCCGATCCCCGAAGAGCCTTCCTCGGCAGACTCGGGGACCCTGGAGACTTATACCACGCTTTATACCACTCCCGAGGGGATTCCTTCTCCCCTCACGCTGGGCTTCTTGAGCATTCCCGACGGGCGGATGATCATGGCTCGGTCCCGCCACGAAAACCTGAAGATCGGTCAAGCGGTGAAAGTAGAAAAGGAAGGAGACCTCTTTTACTTGCAGCCAAGCCCTCCGCCGGAAAAGGGTTCGGAGGGAGTGAAGAAATGGCTTCACCGGGCTCTTTCTCCTACGGAACGGAAGGAGGAAAATCCTTGACTGAAGAGCATGGGCTGACCGTCGGCCAGTATCTCCGCCAGGAAAGGGAGAAAAGAAAGGTGACCTTGGACTCGGTCGCCAAGGTTACCCGCATCACCAAAGAGAATCTGGAAGCCTTGGAGAAGGATGAATTCCAATCTATTGCCGCGCCGGTCTTTGTCCGGGGGTTCCTGCGCAATTACGCCACTTTCCTGGGCCTCGATCCCCAGGAGCTTGTGGCCCGCTATGACGCCCAAACCGATCTGATCAAAATTTCCGGAGCGAAGGAAGCTCCCGAGCCCTCCAAAGATGAAAACCCGGTTTTCAAATACCTGGTTTCCCTCGGTATCATCCTTGCGGGAGTAGCAATCATTTATTATCTTCAAAAACCCTCCGCCCCCACCTCCCCCCCTCTCCCGGCACCGGTGGTCACTCCGGCTCCATCTCCGGGTTCCCCATCTCCCGGTCCGGGGGCTCGACCTTCTCCGCTCAAACCAGAAACCTCTCCGGGAAAAGTCGTTCCCCAAGTGATCGCGCCGGATAAGGAGAAGAAACCTTCTGAAAAGCTTGTGGCCGCTGCCCCCGTTCCGGGCGAAAAGGAAGCCACCCCGGACCGGCGGCACGTCCTTAAGGTGGTGGCCACGGAAAAGACCTGGATGAGGATAAGTAATGATGAAAACCAGGTGAGCGATGTCCTGCTCCAGCCCAAAGAAACATCCTCTTGGACCGCGCGGCGTCAGTTCCGTATCCTTATAGGGAATGCCGGGGGGATTGAACTCTTTCTAAACGGAGTCTCCCAGGGGCGTCTCGGCAAATCCGGAGAGGTTATCAACCTTGTTCTTCCAAGAGAAACCGGCGCCGCCCCCCCTTCCACCGCGGCTCCGGCAAAGCAGTCCCCTCCCCCAAAGGACTTGAAACCGCCGGGATCCAAACCGTCCAAAGAAGAAACTTCGGCGAAACCCAAGCCCCCCGCGGGGTAACCGGGGAAAGAAAATAAACCCTCGAGTGAAGAAAAAGACGCCATCACGGACTTGAGATGATGAAAGGATGAACGCGGGGAGCGTGAAATGATCGGCCTTCATTCTGGCTTCCATTCCGCATTCCGCAATCCGAATTCCGCATTTAGGAGCTGGCCATGACCCACGGCAACAAAGTTCTGTTACAAATCAGGGAATCCATTGCCCTGATCACCCTGAACAAGCCGGACCGCCTGAATGCCCTGGATTTGGGGGTATGGATGGAGCTGAGGTCCGCGGCAGAGGCGGTGGAGGCAGATCCGAAAGTCCGGGCGGCCATTCTTACCGGCGCCGGAGACCGGGCTTTCTGCGCCGGGTTAGACTTGAAAGAAGGAACCACCATCCGGCTGGAAGAGGGGGTTTCTCCTGCCGCGGCCCTGCCGCAAATCCACGAACACCTCCAGCGATTGCGCGCCTCTTTCGATCGGATCGAGAACCTGCACGTTCCGGTGATTGCGGCGATCCAGGGGCACTGCATCGGAGGCGGAACGGAATTGATCTGCTGCTGTGACATACGCATCGGCTCGGATGATTCCCGCTTCTCCATTCCGGAGGTCAAACTGGGGATCGTCCCGGACATGGGGGGCACCCAGCTCCTCCCCAAAATCATCGGCATGGGAAAGGCCAAGGAGCTGATCTACTCCGGCCGATCCATCGATGCTCAGGAAGCGCTGCGGATCGGATTACTCAATGAAGTGTGTTCCAAGGATCGGGTAATGGAGCGGGCTTACGCCTTGGCCCGGGAAATCGCCGCCAACGCCCCCCTCGCCGTTCAGGCGGCCAAGAAGGCCATTAACGGCGGATGGAACCAGACTCTCCCCGCGGGTCTGGCCATCGAAAACTCCCGCGCCGCCGAAGTTCTGCTCTCCGAAGACGCCCGGGGAATCCGCTCCGCCGGGGTTCAGAAAAAGGACTTTTCTTTTAAAGGCCGGTAAAATATTTCTAGCCATACAGGGCACAGCGCGGCAGGGCCCCAACAAAAAATTTTATTGGGACGCGGATGAACACGGATAAACACGGATAACTTCTTGAGAAAAAATATCAGAAACTGAAAGATAGCAATATAGTTCAGCAACACTCCAGCCCGAGGAGTGGATTTTTACATTCAGGCAATCCCAGAAATCCCCCCTTCACCCCCCTTTTCTAAAGGGGGGTTGGGGGGATTTCAGCGGCTGGCTTTCCGTATCGGATTTTCTTTACGAAATTTAGAGAGTCTATACATTAGTAGTGCAGCGCGCGCCGGGAAAAAGGATTCGGTCTTCATTCTGCCTTCCGCCCTGAACCTTTCATGGTTCAGGCCGCAATCCGAATTCCGCAATTCCCAGGAGAGACAGGCTGGCCAGTTTCAGCAGGATGATCGCCCCGCAGGTCTGAAGAACCCCCAGAACCGGAATGAAGACCACCCCCGCCAGGAGGGCGCCGGCCCAGGCCCCCAAAAGGTCGGAGGCATAGAGAATCCCGGCCGTTCGGCCTACCCCTTCCTCACTGGCCGCGAAAATCCTGCCGGACAAAGGAAATTCCAGGCCGACCCAAAATCCGGAAATGAGACTCATCAGGAGAAAAGCGATCTTGACGGCCCACAGCCCCGTGGGCTGCATTCCGGAAGAGAACAAAAAATTCAGGGTCAAGATTAAAAGCAGACAAAATAGGGCGATAAAACTCTCCAACCCGACCAGGGTCATGAGCCGGTTCTGAATCTTCCCCAGCGCCCGATTCATCATCCCGCTTCCCAGCGCCAGTCCCGCCATGAAGGCCGCGAGCAGAAGCCCGATCCACTGGTAGGCATACCCATAGAGGGTCTGAAATGACAGGATCAAGAGGACGCTCATCGCCGTGCCGAAGAACCCCGTGGTGATTACGATCCAGATGAGAGGTCCTTTCCGAGTGCCTGGACTTCCCCCGGCTCGGGGCCATTTTCGATAAACCGAAACCGCCCCCACCAGGGCCAACAGAAACAGGCCAAAATGGGAAAGGCGGAAATCCCCCACCCGGCCCCAGAAGGCCTGGGCCGACGGGTGGAACTGGGCATTCCAATAAGCGATGGCGTAGTAAATCCCGGCGGGATTCCCATCTCGGTTTAAGCGAACCCCGCCGCCCTGCTCCAGCGATTCTTCCAGCCACTCCAGACGCTGCTTCTCCATCTTGCGCCGGATCTGGGAAACCGTCAAAAATTGAGTCGGGATTTTACTCTCCTGAAGGCGACGGGCGACCCGCTCCGCAGTGAGGGCCTCCAGACTTTTCGAAGGAGAGGCGAGGATTAAATTCGGATCCCCGGGGATGACCACCGTCGAGGAGAAGGTTTCCTGCAGGGATTTCAGGATACTCAGGTTCAGGTCTCTCGCCTCGGGCCCCAGGTACGTCTCGGACCCCGGAAGGGGAAGAGCCAGAATCCCGTCCTTTTCCATTAAACGGAACACTTCCCGAAAAAACTCCACCGTGTAGAACCGATTCAGCTCGAGGGTGGTGGGCCCGGGGAGGTTGAGAATCACGGCATCGAATTTCTGCCCGGTGGTCTTGATGAAATGCCGACCATCAAAGATATGAATCCGGACTCTTGGATTTTCCATCTCTTCCCGGGTCAGTCGAGTCGGGTGTTCCCGGATCATTTGGACCAAGAGAGGATCGATTTCGGTGTAGTGGATCTCCTTTGCCGGATGTTTGAGGATTTCATGAATAACCCCCCCGTACCCTCCTCCTACGATCAGAATAGAACCGGATGGAGGGTTTGCCAGCAGGGGATAGTGGACCAATTCCTCGGCCCAGGCGACATTCGGGGTGGGCACATTGCAGATGGGGATTCCGTTGGAGAAGAAAGTCAGCTGCTCTTCCCTTCTCCCCACGGTCACGTTACCGAAAGGGGACCAGCGGGAGTCCAGAACTTCGAATCCCCGCCATAATTTATCCATAGAAATTCTTTCGATGGTATGACTGGTATAGGGGATCAACAACAGCAGATTGACAAAAAGAAAATATCCCCAGAGGAACAGGAAAACCGTTTTCCCCCGCCGAACCCGTCCGGACTTGGGAATCAACAGAAGTCCGGAGGCCAGGTTGGCAATACCCAGGAAGGAGGCCACTTGAAAAGACCCCCAAAAGGGGATGAATAGAAAAGTGTAGAGGACACCCCCGCTTCCCGCCCCCACCGCTTCCCAAAGATAAACCCTTCCCATGGAAAGGGCCCCTGTTTCTGTCCGTTTGGAATAAAGAGCGCACCCCAGGGCAAAAAGGATCCCATCCACGATTCCCAGGGGGGCCAGGACGGGCAGGGTCCAGAGGAGGATCTGCAAGAGGCTGGCTCCTTCACCGGGGGTCAGCCCGATAAAATCTTTCAAGGCCCGGATGGCGTAAATCGTCAGCGGGAGGATGCCTGCCAGGAGGAGCTGCAAACAGGCGTACCCTCCCTCCTGGAGCCCCCAGCTTTCCGCCTTTTTCCCGATCCAAAAGCTCCCCGCCGCCTCCAGGAGAAGCCAGTTGGCCAGGATGATGGCGATGGACAGTTCGTTCCCGGCAAAAACGACCAGCAGTTCCCGGATAACCATCACCTGGGTGATGGTAAATGTGAAGCCCATGAGCAGGAGGGCAAAAGAAAGGGGGAAGCCCACCAAGACGAAACCTCCGGAATGAAGGAGATCTTTTCAGAAATTATATCAGTGTTTGGTGCTTGGGAATAGGCCCGCGGTTCGAGGAGCCGGGCAAAGAAGAATTTTTTTATTGACCATTGGGCATTGACCATTGATCAACGATCTTTGTTCTTTTTGCCTTCTCCTTCCCATCTCTTTCTCTTTCTGATAAGATTTCTTATGCCCCTCTACAAAACCCCGGCCATCATCCTCCACGCCTTCCCCTACGGCGAGGCGGATCAGATTGTCACTCTCTACACCCTTGATTTCGGAAAAGTCAAAGGGATCGCCAAGGGGGCCAAGCGTTCCCGAAAGCGTTTCGGGAACCGGCTGGAAATCGGGTCCTACGTGAAGGTGACCTATTTCGAGAAAGAAAGCTCGGGGCTCGTCCGCCTCAGCAACTGTGATCTCATCCGGCCCTTCGCCGGGCTCCGGGAGGACATCCACAGACTCGCCTGGGCCAGCTATTTTATCGAGCTGGTAAACGAAATGACCGCCGAGAAGATTGAGAACAAGCCGCTTTTCAGACTCCTGGCCGCCTTTCTCTCCCTCGTCGACCGGGGGATTCTCAAGGATGAAATCCAGCGGGTCTTCGAGGTACGCCTTCTCTCCTGCCTGGGCTACCGTCCTCTGCTGGACCATTGCACCCGCTGCCAGAAAAAGCTTGCCGGAGAAAAATATTTCTTCAGTCCCCGGGGAGGGGGGGTTCTCTGCGCTCCCTGCGCCGCCAACCTTCCGGGGATCATCCCGGTCTCCCTGGGAACGATCAAGACTCTCCTCCTGGCCCAGACCCTGACCCTGGACAAGGTGGGGCGGATATCCTTTTCCCCCCAATCCCTTAAAGAAAGCCAGGCCATCCTTTCAGCTTTTCTCCGGCAATACCTGGGGAAGGAACTCAAATCGAAGAAATTCATGGAGCAAATCAATCCACCGAATTCGGAATGCGGAATGCGGAATGCGGAATAAAAATACTAGAAAGGGACGAAGAATTCCGCATTCGAAATTCCGCATTCCGAATTTCAACGGTTTTCACCTTGACTTTTGTTTCCTCGAAATGGTAGATAATCTTTTTATCAAAATCGTTTCAAAGGTTTTTGGTTATGTATTTTCAAGACCTGATCATGGCCCTGCAGAAGTTCTGGGCCGAGCGCGGGTGCGTCCTGCAACAGCCCTATGATATCGAGGTGGGAGCCGGGACTTTTAACCCGGCCACCTTTCTTCGCGTGCTGGGTCCGGAACCCTGGAAGGTGGCCTACGTGGAACCGTCGCGGAGACCGACGGACGGCCGCTACGGAGAAAATCCCAACCGCCTCCAGCATTACTACCAGTTCCAGGTCATCCTGAAACCATCTCCCCTGGACATCCAGGATATGTACCTGAGCAGCCTCAAGGCCTTCGGCGTCGAGCCCCTGGAGCACGACATCCGCTTTGTGGAAGACGACTGGGAATCTCCCACCCTGGGAGCCTGGGGGCTGGGCTGGGAGGTCTGGCTCGACGGCATGGAAATCACCCAGTTTACTTATTTCCAGCAGGCCGGCGGCATGGACCTGAAGCCCATTTCCGTGGAGATCACCTACGGAATCGAGAGAATCGCCATGTACCTCCAGGGGATCGACAACGTGTACGACCTGGAATGGAAGAAAGGGATCAAATACGGCGACGTGCACCACCGGGGGGAGGTGGAGTTTTCCACTTACAATTTCGAGCAGGCCGATGTGCCCATGCTCTTCCAGCTTTTCGACATGTACGAGAAGGAGTCGATCCGCATGGAAGCAAAAGGCCTGGTCCTTCCGGGCTACGATTACTGCCTGAAATGCTCCCACACCTTCAATCTTCTGGAAGCCCGCGGGGCGATCAGCGTAACCGAACGGACGCAGTACATTGCCCGGGTGCGCAACTTGGCCCGCCTTTCGGCGGAGGCCTACCTAAAGCAGCGCGAATCCATGGGCTTCCCTCTGTTGAAAAAAAATGCTGTCTAATTTATTGGACACAGATAAACACAGATGAACACAGATCCAAAAGCCGAAATCATTGAATCCGAGAAAACCTTTTTGTTTTTATCTGTGTTTATCTGTGTTCATCTGTGTCCCAATTAAAAAGGTCCTTTATGCCTGAACTGCTGCTGGAAATCGGAACGGAAGAGATTCCTTCGGGCTTCATCCCCAAAGCCCTGAACGAGATGCCGAACCTCCTGGCCAAAGAATTCGAGGCCCAGCGCATCGATTACCGAGAGATCAAAGCCATGGGGACCCCCCGGCGGCTGGTCCTCATGGGCACGGGGGTGGCTTCCGCCCAGGAAGGGAGGGTCCTCGAAACCATCGGGCCGGCCCGGCGGATCGCCTTCGACGAGCAGGGCAACCCCACCAAGGCGGCCCTGGGGTTTGCCCGGGGCCAGGGAATCCCGGTGGAGGAACTCAAGATCGTCCCGACGGAAAAAGGAGAGTACCTTTGCGCCCGCCGGGAGGAAAAGGGGGAAGAAACCTTCCAGTTGCTTTCTTCCATCCTTCCGCGGCTGATCGCCTCGATCCCCTTTTCCAAATCCATGCGCTGGATGGACCTGGACAATTCTTTCGCCCGCCCCATCCACTGGCTCCTGGCGCTCTGGGACGGAAAAGTGATCCCCTTCCAGGTCGGAAATATCACCGCCGGAAACCTTTCCCGGGGGCACCGTTTCATGGCGGTGGGATCCTTTCCGGTCAAGGACATCTCCGATTACCTGCGGAGGCTCAAGAACTCTTTCGTGATTGTGAACCCCGAGGAACGGAAAGAACTCATCGTCGCGGAAGCGAACCGGGCGGCCGGCGAAGTCTCCGCCCAGATCCTCCCGGATGATGAACTGATGGAAATCGTAACCTACCTCGTCGAGTACCCCGTGGCTCTGCGGGGGACCTTTGCCCGAGAATTTCTCTCCCTTCCCCGCGAGGTCCTGATCACCGCCATGCGGGAGCACCAGCGTTTTTTTTCGGTAGGCGACGCCCAGGGTGCCCTGCTGCCCTTCTTCGTGACCATCTCCAATACCAAGCCGAAGGACCCCGGCGTGGTGATTCGCGGGAATGAACGGGTTCTCCAGGCCCGCCTGGCCGACGCCAAGTTCTTTTTCCTGGAAGACCAGAAGGTTCCCCTGATGGAGCGCTTGGAGGGGCTGAAGAAGGTGGTCTACCACTCCAAGCTGGGAACCTCTTATGAAAAGGTCATGAGGATTTCCAGCCTGGCGGAGCATCTCGCCCGGCGGATGGACCCATTCCTTAGCGAAACCGTCAAACGGGCCTCCCTGCTCTGCAAGGGGGACCTGATCACCGGGATGGTGGGAGAATTTCCCAGCCTTCAGGGAGTCATGGGGCAAATCTACGCCCGCCTCTCCGGGGAAAAGGAAGACGTGTGCCTGGCCATCTACGAGCATTATCTCCCCACGGCCGCGGGCGGAACCCTGCCCTCCTCTCCTTCGGGGGCGATTCTGAGCATGGCCGACAAGCTGGACACCATCGTGGGATGCTTCAGCGTCGGCCTGGTTCCCACCGGGACCGCGGACCCCTACGCTTTGCGACGCCAGACTCTGGGAATCATCCATATCATTCTCGATAAAGGCTACTCCTTATCCCTCGGCGAGCTGGTGGATAAAGGCCTCTCCCTGTTGACCTCGAAGCTGGAGCGCCCGCCCCAAGAAATCAAGGCCGACGTGCTCGAGTTTTTCAGGGGCCGGATGCAGAACCTGCTCGGTGCGCGGGGGATTTCCTCCGACGTGGTCGAAGCCGCTTCCGCCGTCGGCTTTGACGACCCGGTGGACCTGGAGCGGAGGGCTCAAGCCCTTCAAGACCTGAAAAAAGACCCGGACTTCGAACCCCTGGCCGTTGCCTTTAAGCGGGTCGTTAACATCGCCAAATCTCACCCCCCCGGCCCTGTTTCCGCGAAGCGGTTTGAAAAACCGGTGGAAAATAATCTTTTCGCCGCCTGCCAGGAAATCGGCCGAAAGGCCGAAGAACAAATCACCCGCAAAGACTATCCGGCAGCCTTGAAAGAACTCTCCTCCTTACGGAAACCGGTGGATGAGTTTTTCGAAGGGGTCATGGTCATGGCCGAAAACGAAAAGGTTAAAAACAACCGCCTCTCCCTGCTGGCCAATATTGCCCGGCTCTTCTTCAAAATCGGAGATTTCTCCAAAATCACCACCGCTTGAAAATGTTGGAGGTTGGAGGAAGAAAAAAATGATAAATACTCTTCCGATTTCTTCTCTTTTGCCTCTAACCTCAAACCTCTAACCTCTAACCTTTAACCTTTTTTCCATTTATCCTTAGATGTTTAAATCTATTTTTCTCTTTATCCGAGATCCATAATTGATGATCTCGTAAAAAGTCTCTTGGAGCGTCACCCCGGCGGAAGCCGGGGTCCAGAACATCTTGAAATAACTGGATTCCGGCTTTCGCCGGAATGACGAATTCTATGGAATTGCGACTTTTTACGAGTTCATCAAGATTTCAACGGCAAATCCGAATAATTTCACAACATATTGTGGATAAAGAAGGCATTCATACATTTAGTGGTACTTTTATCTTTACAAAAAAGGGCTTCCCTGATAAAATGGCTTGCAAAGGGGATAGGTTTGCGCAGTTTCTATGAAATGAATTGGAATTATTCATCTTTTATTCAGTTACCTTCCTTAAGGGGTGTCCATGAAGATTAAAAAGATGGAAGTCCTCGGGTTCAAATCTTTCTCCGAGAAAACCCAGATCGAATTTCCCCGGGGGGTCACGGCGGTAGTTGGCCCCAACGGATGCGGGAAATCGAACGTGGTGGATGCCATCCGCTGGGCCCTTGGAGAACAGAGCCCCAAACAACTCCGGGGCAAAGCCATGGAGGACGTGATCTTCAACGGTACGGAGTCCAAAAAGCCCATGGGCATGGCCGAAGTCACCCTGGTCTTCTCCAACGAAAACGGCAGACCCCTGGCCGATTATCTCGATTACACCGAAATCGCCGTCAGCCGGCGGCTCTTCCGCTCGGGGGAGAGTGAGTACCTGATCAACAAGGTTCCCTGCCGCCTCAAGGATATTACCGACCTTTTCCTGGGCACGGGCGTGGGCCACCGGGCCTACTCCATCGTGGAACAGGGAAAGATGGAATTCGTGCTGAACGCCAAGCCCGAAGAGCGGCGCATCCTCATCGAAGAAGCCGCCGGAATCACCAAGTATAAAGACCGCAAAGCCGCGGCCCTCCGCAAGATGGAGGCCACCCAGCAAAACCTCCTGCGCCTGAGCGATGTCATCGGGGAAATCAAGAGACAGATGAACTCGCTCAACCGGCAGGCCAAGAAGGCGGAGCGCTTCAAGGGTTACCGGGATGAGATGCGGGCCGTCGAGCTGGGGCAGGCCCACCAGACCTATCGCTCCCTGGAAGGCCAGCATAGCGAGATGCAGGCCTCCCTGCAGGAGCTGAAGGACCTGGAGGTCCGGGCCACGGCCGAGATCCAGGAAGTGGAAGCCGCGGTGGAGCGGATCAAGGTCAACCTCCTGGACCTCGAGCGGGACCTGGGAGCGCACCAGGAACGGCTCGCCGAAAACGAAGGGGGCATTAAGACCGGGGAGAATCAGATCGAGCTTTCTTCCCGGGACCGGGAGAATCTCCAGAAGCAGGCCTTCCGCGCCGAAGAGGAGATCGGCAAGCTGACCCAGCAGCTCGAAGACGCGAACCGCGAGATCCTGGGGTATGAGGAAACCCTGCAGGACCTCCAGCAGAAGATCGCCTGCGAAGCGGATTCGCAGTTCGAAAAAGAGAAGATCTTCGCGGATAAGAAGATCCAGCTCAACGACCACGAGCAGGCCCTGGCGAACGAAAAGAATACGCTGGTGGACCTTCTCACCCGCCTGGCCCACCTGAAGAATCAGATCCTGGACCTGAATCGCCGTTCCGGGGAGCTCCTCCGCCGGCAGGAAAAGCTGGCCGGCGAGAGAATGGAGGCCGAGAAAAAGGCGGAAGACCTCCGTCATCAGATGGTCCAGCAGTCGCTGCAGCTGACCGATCGCCGGAACGCAAGAAGTCAGGTCGAGGAAGAAAAAGAGAAGAAAATCATTCAGCTCAGGGATCTCCAGGCTTCCCTGGCGGCCCTCCAGGAGGAGTTGCAGCAGCAGAGGGAGCGGCTGAACCGGGAAGGATCCCGGCTCAATTCCCTGCTGGAACTCCAGAGGAACTTCGAAGGCTACCAGGAAGGGGTCCGGGCGATCCTGCGCAAGAGGCAGGCCCAGGGAATCGACCAGAACGGCATTTGCGGTCTGGTGGAGGACATCGTGGAGACCGATCCCAAGTATGAGGGGGTGGTCGAGTCGGTCCTGGGAGAGAAGCTCCAGCATTTCATCGTCCAGAACCACGAAGAAAGCCTCAAGGCCATCGAGTACCTCAAGGCCGAGGGATCGGGGCGCTCCAGCTTCATTCCCCTCCGGCTGAAACCGAGCCCCCTATCTTCCCCGGCGGTATCCGGCCATGGAAGGGTCACTCCTCTTCTGGACGTGGTCAAGGTGAAGGAGGAGTTTACCCCGCTGGCCGAATATCTCTTCGGGGACGTGTGGATTGTCCCCACCCTGCGCGAGGCCCTCGACCTATGGAACCAGGACGGCATCTGGAAAACCCTGGTTACCCTGGACGGGGAGGTGCTCTATCCCTCGGGGGTGGTCACCGGGGGAAGCAAGGAGCAGGCGGCCTCCGGGACTTTCCACCGGAAAAGAGAGATCCGGGACCTGACCCAGAGCACCGAAGAGCTGAGCCGGAAGGTCGCCTCCCTGGAGGGAAAGCAGGAGCAGATCGTAGGGGGCCTCAAACAGCTGGAAACCGCCGTCGAGGAATTGACCCAGACCCTCCACCAGGAAGAGCTGCGGATCGTCAGCGAGATGAAGGAGCTGGACCAGGGTCAGATGGAATTGAAACGCTGGCAACAGGAGATTGAGACGCTCCAGTTTGAGGAGAGCCAGCTGGCCGAAGAACGGGTGGATGTTCAGGAGAAGACCCGCCAGAACGAAGCGGCCCTGCAGGAGGCCGAGCAGGAAAAGCAGAACCACGAACAGGGTTTAATCCGGAGGGAGCAGGACCTGACCACCCTGAAAGGGGACATCGAGGTTCTCCTGGCGGAAGTGACCGAGGTCAAACTGCGCGTGGCCACCCTCCAGGAAAAGAAGCAGAACCTGGACCAGAACCTGGAGAGGGCCCGCCAGGTCCTGCAGGAGAATCAATCCCTTCTCTCCCGCCGGCGGGAAGAGGTCGAGGACTGTCTGGGCCAGATCCGGGAGGCGGAAGAGAAGCGGCGTCAGGCCGAGACCGACCTCCATCGCCTCCTGGCGGAACACCAGGAACTGCAGTCCCACCTGGAGAAGAAGAGGGAGTCTCTCCGGGAGGAGCGGGGAAAATTGGAAAAGTCGGAAGTCCTCTGGAAAGAACGGCGGGAGAGCCTTCACGAACTTCATGACCGGAAGAACGCCCTTTCCTTGAAGCTCATGGAAACCGACCTCAACCTGAAGCACCTGCTCTCCAGCGTGGAAGAGAAACACCGGATTCCCACCGATGCTTTTCTGAGCCGGGAGGAGGATCGGGATTACTTCGCCCCCGAAGTCGAGGCCCGCCTCGTCGAATTGAAATCCCTGATCGAGTCCATGGGAGAGGTCAACCTGCTGGCCATCCAGGAGTACGAGGAATGCCGGGTCCGCCTGGCTTTTCTCACCGAGCAGGAGGCCGACCTGGTACAGTCCCTGGAAGCGCTGGACCAGGCCATCAAGAAGATCAACCGCACCTCGCGCAAGCGCTTTGCCGCCACCTTCGAGGCCGTGAACCAGAAGTTCAAGGAGATCTTCGCCACTCTCTTCGGCGGGGGGCGGGCGGAAATGGTCCTGACCGACGAGTCCAACCTCCTGGAGACCGGCGTGGACATCATCGTCCAGCCCCCGGGCAAGAAGCTGCAGAATGTATCCCTGCTTTCCGGAGGAGAGAAGGCGCTGACCTCCGTGGCCCTGATTTTCTCCCTCTTCCTGATCAACCCCAGTCCCTTCTGCATGATGGACGAAGTGGATGCCCCCCTGGATGATGCCAACATCGGCCGGTTCAACAACATGATCCAGGAGCTGGCCCAGAGGTTCCAGATCATCCTCGTCACCCACAACAAACGGACCATGGAGATCGCCGACACCCTCTACGGCATCACTATGGAAGAGGCTGGCACTTCCAAGGTCATTTCGGTAAAATTGAACTAAGAACAGGGTGCAGGGGGCAGGGTGCGGGGTGCAGGATTTTTCTTATTTCTGCCCCCTGCACCCTTCTGTGGAGCTTTTATGGCTGAAGAAAAAAAGGGGGTCTTCCAGCGCCTGAAAGACGGCCTCTTCAAGACTCACCAGGGAATGGTGAGCAAGATCGACCAGATCTTCTCCGGCAAGAAGCAGATCGACGACCGGCTCCTGGAGGAGTTGGAGGAGATCCTGATTACCAGTGACATCGGGGTCAAAACCACGCAGAAGCTGCTGGACAAAGTCATTGAAAAGGTGAAGCGAAAGGAGCTGGAGGATGCCGACCACCTGAAAAAGACCCTCCAGGAAGAGATGTTCCTCATCCTCCGGCAGCAGGAAAAGCCCCTGGACCCCGCCACGGCCAGGCCCTTTGTCATCATGGTGATCGGGGTGAACGGCACGGGCAAGACCACCACCATCAGCAAGATGGCCCAGAAATTAAAAGGACAGGGGAAGTCCGTCCTCCTCGTGGCCGGCGACACCTTCCGGGCGGCCGCCATCGAGCAGCTGGAAATCTGGGGGCAGCGCGTGGGGTGCGAGGTGATCAAACACCAGAGCGGCTCCGACCCTTCCGCCGTGGTCTTCGACGCCCTGAAGGCCGGAAAAGCCCGCGGGTCGGAGATTATCATCGTGGATACCGCCGGGCGGCTCCACACCAAGGTCAACCTGATGGAGGAGCTGAAGAAGGTCAAACGGGTCATGGCCCGGGAGATCCCCAACTCCCCCCATGAAATTCTGCTGGTGCTGGATGCCACCACCGGGCAGAACGCCATCTCTCAGGCCAAGATGTTCGACAAGGAACTGGGAGTGACGGGAATCGCCCTGACCAAGCTGGACGGAACGGCCAAGGGAGGAATCCTCATCGGCATTTCCGACGAGCTGAAAATCCCCATCCGCTACATCGGGATCGGCGAGAAAGCGGATGACCTACGGGAATTCAGCGCCCGGGATTTCGTCGACGCGATTTTTTAACTCGGCCCACCCGGAAACCCTATTTTCCCCTCCCCCTCGACGGGGGAAGGTGTGAAAAAATTGGGGGAAGGGCAAAAAAAGTTCTTGACATAGCCATATAACTATGATAACATAGCTTCCATCCTAAATCTCCTCGGGGCGGAGGCGGCGATGGGCTATCTCTCGAAAGTGCAGGTGATTGAACGGGCCAAAGGGCAACGGCAGTTCTATATGATCTGCCCCGCTCCCCTGGCCCAAGCCTTGGAGATCGGAAAGGGCG
>JAPLIW010000398.1 GCA_026388915.1 Deltaproteobacteria bacterium | reverse complement strand
ATCGAGGGCCTAAAGCTTCCAAAGGATGTTTCCCTGAATCTGGCCTTTAAAGAACTGAAAGACCGGCATGGCTTTACCATGGAAGATGTGCGGAATCTGGTGGCCGATTACCGGACTCGGGGAAAATCAGGCCAGGCCGCCTCCGGCTCGCCGGCGAGTAAAAAAGGGGCGGGGCACGAAGGCGAAAAAAAGAAAGAAGGGATCAGCCTTCCGCTGGCCCTATATGGAATCCTTTGCCTGGTCGCACTTTTTTTGCTCAGGGGGAAAAAACTGACCAACCGTTTGGCAATATGGATATTGGTTCCCTCCCTGCTGATTTTCGGCGTCTTTTTCCGGGCGAATCCCGAGCCCATGCGGGCGATCGTCCAGGTATTCCAGTCTATCGCCCTCGGAAGGTACAGCCTGCAATCCACCCTCCTGGTGTTTTTAGCCTTCGCCCTCATGACCTTCATCGGGGTGAAGTTGATCTGCGGCTGGGGGTGTCCCGTGGGAACCCTCCAGGAACTCCTGTACCGCCTTCCCATATTCGCGCAGTTGAAAAAGAAGAGGATCCCCTTCTGGATCAGCAACAGCGTCCGGGTGGCGCTTTTCGCCTTCTTTTTGATCCTTGTTTTTGGCTTGATCTCAGGAATACAGGATCAATCCCTGTACCGATATTTCAACCCCTTCAGGCTTTTCGAATGGAACTTCAGGGTCACGGCTCCGATCTTCGTAATCCTCATTTTTGGACTCTCCTTGATCCATTACCGACCTTACTGCATGTTTGTCTGCCCCTTCGGGCTGTTCAGCTGGCTGATTCAGGATTTAAGCATCTTTAAAATCCGGGTTAATAAAGATACCTGTCTTGATTGCGGAAAATGCGGGCGGGCCTGTCCCACGAGAGCCGCCGAGGGGATTCTTGAAGGAAAGACCTTCAAGGCCGACTGCTTTTCCTGTGCCCGCTGTCTTAACGCCTGTCCCAATGATTCGCTGGAATACCGGTGCTTTTAGAATGGAAGATAAAAAACTTAACCGCAGAGGTCGCGGAGCACGCAGAGGAAAAAATATTTAAAGGTTCAAGGCGCAAGGATAAAAACGGAGTTATTCCCAAAGCTCCCCGGAAGGTCAAAACTCCTAGGAAACTTTCAGAAAAGGATCTCTGCGTTCTCCGCTTCCTCTTTGTTGATCCTCTTGTTTTGATGCGCGGAGGATCCGGGGAAGAAAGAGCTTGATTCCCAAAAGAGGAAAAGGACCACAAACCGCAGGGATACGGGAGCACGCAGAGAGTCGGAAATATGTATAGAATGTATAAAAGCATTTCCGTTTTTCGTCTTTTGGAAGAAAAGGCTCCGCGGTCTCTGCGTACTCTGCGGTTCAATTTTTTTCTTCATCTTTGGAGGGCGCAAAGAATTTTATAATTTCTATGCAACAATGAAAAAACATATTGGAGGAAAAAGAAAATGAGTCTGATCGTAGCGGAGAAAATAACCAAGGACTACCAGGTAGTCGCAACGAAAGTGAGCAAAGATTACGGCGCGGCGGAAAACGTCGTCAGGGCCTTGAGGGATGTAAGCTTTGAAATAGAACCCGCCGCTTTTGTCTCCTTCATCGGCCCCTCGGGAAGCGGGAAAACGACCCTCTTGAATCTGATCGGGTGCCTGGACAAGCCTACGGAGGGGAAATTGACCGTCGTCGGCACGGATGTCCTGAAGCTGGACCGTCATGAGGGCGCCCAGTTTCGGGGGGACAACCTCGGCTTCATCTTCCAGGACTTCAATCTGATCCCGGTTCTGACCGTTTTTGAGAACATCGAATATCCCCTGATCATTGTCAAGAATACACCGGCCGGAGAAAGGCGGAAAAGGGTGATGGCCGTTCTGGATGCCGTGGGCATGGCCGACCAGAAGGATAAATACCCTGACCAGATCTCCGGGGGGCAGAAACAGAGAGTGGCCGTGGCCCGGGCGCTGGTCTCCGACCCCAAGCTGGTTTTGGCCGACGAGCCGACGGCCAACCTGGATTCCAAGACCGCCTACACCATCATCAACTTGATGAAAAAAATGCGGGATGAACTGAAATCGACTTTCATTTTCTCCACCCATGACCAGAAGATCGTGGGCGAAGCAGAGATCATCTATTCCCTGGCCGATGGAGAACTGATGGATAAGCAGGTGAAAGGGGGAAAGCAGAATGGGTAACCTTTTTAAAATTGCCGTACGGAATCTTTTCCGGTATAAGAGAAGGACTTTGCTGACCGTATCCCTGATCGCCATCGGGATTATCTTCGTCCTGGGGTATATCTCCATCTCCGGCTCCTTCAAGAATATGATGATCGGGCAGATCACCGATTCCATGATCGGCCACCTGCAGGTTCATCGCAAGGGGTACGTGGCTTCCATCGAAAACCTCCCCCTCAACCTGAACCTGAAACCCCAGGCGGTCAAGAAGCTGGAGGAAATTCTGAACCAGCAGACCGAGGTTGAGGCTTATTCACCACGAATTAAGTTCGGGGGAATGTTCAGCACTTTTGTGGAGACCACCAACATCCGCTTGAACGGGGTATATCCGGAGAAGGAATTCAAGACCGTTCCTCTTCTGGCTTCGCGAATCACGGAGGGTCAAAAGGCGCTGAATAAGGGCGAAATTCTTCTCCCTGAACTGCTCGCCAGGGGGATGAAAGCGAAGATCGGGGATATGATCGTCATCGTGGCCACCAACCAGGACGGCTCGGTCAACGGCAAGCAGTTCAAGGTCGCCGGAACCCTGGAAAGCGCCACCGGTCCCGGCGGCAGAGACGGTTACGTCCATATCGAAGATGCCATGGAAGTATTGCGCATGGGGGAGATGGAAATCAGCGAGGTGGCGATCCGGATTAAAGATTTTGGCAAAGTTGAGGCCTTTACCCAGAAGCTCGACGGGCTGCTCTCCGGGGAGGTGAACAAGCAAGGGAGGCCAACCTTTGAAGTCCACTCCTGGCAGAAATTGTCGCCCTTTTACAATATCGCCCGGATGATCGACATGATGACCTTCTTCATCCAGATCCTGCTCATCGCCGTAGTCCTGATCAGCATCATGAACGTGATGATCATGGCCGTATATGAACGGATCCGGGAGATCGGGACAATCGCCGCCATCGGCACTCTGCCGGGGAAGATCCTTTCCATGTTCGTCATGGAGGGATTTTGCCTTGGAGTCGTCGGGGTGGTGATCGGAAACATCATCGGGCTGATCATTATCTCCATCCTTAACGTTTCGGGAGGGGTGACCTTCGATTTCGGAATGCAAAAGGGGCTGGTGCTTTCCCCTACCCTTAATCCCATGAATATGCTGGTTGTTTCAGCCATCGTCATCTTTGTCTCCGTGGTCGCCAGCCTCCAGCCGGCCTTGAAGGCCTCGCGCATGGAAATAGCAGAAGGTGCAAGAAGCAAAGTAATAGGTAAAAGGTGAAAGGAAAACACAAAGGGCAAATGATTTTTGCCTTTAGACTTGAGTTCGAAATCTAAAATACGGAAAGAGGTTGGATATGAAGAAAATTCTGATTTGTTTGTTTGTTCTAATGATTGCCGTCCCAGCCTTTGCCCTGGACGGCACTCAACTTCTGAAACAGATCGACCGGAACCTCAATCCCGAGTCGTTTGAGATGTACCGGAAGCTCATCAACGTGGAACCCGACGGGCGGAAGAAAGATTTTGTCCTCTTTTCGGTCAAGAAAGGGGTGGATAAGATCGCCGCCCTCTTCCTGGAGCCGGCCAGCGAGAGAGGCCGGAGCACCCTCCGGCTGGGGGACAACATGTGGCTCTACATCCCCAACGTGGGAAAGCCCATCCGCATCACCAGCCTGCAATCGGTCATCGGGGGGGTTTTCAATAATTCCGACATCCTCCAACTGGATTATGCCGCGGAGTATGATGTGGTCAAGGTGGACGAAAGCGGGAGCGAATATCTGCTCCTCCTGAAGGCCAAAAACAAGACCGTGGCCTATGACCGGCTGAAGATGTGGGCGGATAAAAATAAAAAGCTTCCCACCAAAATCGAATGCCGTACGGAGGCGGACATGCTCATCAAGACGCTTTATTTCAAACAAACGAAGGATTTTGGGGGCGGCACGGTCCGGCCGTCGTACATCGAGACCGATAGCCCCTTATATAAAGACTATAAATCGGTCATGATTTTCGCCAAGATTCAGAAGAAGGATTTCAAGGATGAGGTCTTTACCCTGACCTTTATGCCCAACATCGATTCCCTGCGAAAATAGCCGACCTCCAATGATTTAATAGTGTAGGAATTTCCCTTTTTCAACTTTAGGCACTTTAGCGCACTTTAGGCATTTTAGGCACTTAACTTGAAGGGACTCCTGTGGGCCGAACGATTTACTGGATCATCCTCTGGGCCTTTATCTCGGCTCTCCCCGGGTTGGGCTGGGCTGCGGAAGAAAAGGAGGAATACAAGTTCGACGCCTCGGAGATCGAGAAGAAGCCCTACCACCTGGGGGGATACGGGGAGTTCCGTCCGGTCCTGAACGTTCTTGACCGGGATGCGGCGCTCTACAAGCTGAAGTTCTACAACCGGGACGAAGGGAAGACCACCGAGGAATACAATTTCAAGTTGCTGGTCGATGGAAGTTACGAAAAGGACAACGCCCGCTTTTTCCTGCGCCTCAGCTATGACCTGAACAATACCTACCTGGGCTGGAAGGACAATGTTACGCCTTACGAGGCCTTTCTGTCCCTGAAGCCCTCCCATTCCCTGACCCTGGATGGGGGGAAGAAGGTGGCCAAGTGGGGGAAGGGGTATGCCTGGAATCCGGTGGCCTTCATCGACCGGCCGAAGGACCCGGACGAACCGGATTTGGCCCTGGAAGGATACTGGGTCCTTTCCGCTGATTGGATCCGGAGTTTTTCCGGGCCCTTGAAGACCCTTTCCTTTACCCCCGTTTTCCTGCCGGTCCTTGACGGAGTCAATGACGATTTCGGCAAGACGGGGCAGGCCAACATTGCCGCCAAGCTTTACCTCCTTCTCTATGACACGGACATTGATTTCATCGTCTTTACCGGCGGGAGCCGGACCACGAGGTACGGGGTGGACTTTTCCCGGAACATCACCCCGAATTTCGAAATCCATGGGGAGTTCGCCTACATCGAGGACTTCCAGAAGAGGTACATGGACTCCAGGGGGAATATTCTCAGCTCGACCTATGATACGGCCAGCTACCTGCTGGG
>JAPLIW010000256.1 GCA_026388915.1 Deltaproteobacteria bacterium | reverse complement strand
TCCCACTTTCCCATGATCATCAGCATGTTCTTGGGGAGATTCGGCGAAGCTTCCGAGGTATAAGCGAAACCGGTGATGACCAGGGCACTGACGGTGGGATCATTCAAAGCGACCCGGTACGCCATCTCGGCTCCCAAGCTGTGCCCCAGCATCCCCACGGAGTCCCCTTTGACGAAAGAAAGCGAACGGAGATATTTCAGCGAAGTGGTGCCGCCGTAGGTGGGGTCGAAATTGGCCTCCCGGAGGTTATTGGGCTCCCCCGAGTTTCCCCGGCCGATGGCGTCAATATTCAGGACAACGAATCCCCTCCTGGCCAGCTCGATGCTGTAGGCATCCCCGGTCTCCCGATTGTTCTGGTAGCCGTGGATGTAGACCACTCCCGGGGCCAGCTGGGCGGGAGTCGCCGAGACAGGCCTCAGCAGCTTGGCTCGAATGGGGATGCCATTGTAATTCTTGTAGATCACATTGGAGACATCGACCTTGCCGAAGTCCGTCTGGATGAGCCACCCCTGCAGCGAGGCCAATATCAACAGGACTACAAAGATCAGGAATATGATCGGCGCTTTTCGCGGACGATGGGGGTCGAAAAGGTCGTCGGTATCGATAGGCCATCTCCCGATTGGGTTTTCTGGCTGCTGAAGAATGCCGGAACCACCATACCAAAATCTCTCTCCCCCTTCAATACCCTTTTCCCCCTTGCCTCCCTTTACTTTCCGGCAAGAAGGCCTAAGCGCTATCGAATTGCAGGCGTTGCCCGGCCCGAAAGCAAGGGCATTACGCGCAAAAATCATGAGGCGCGCTTCATTTCTTGGACCGGGCGGGCAAGTCGTTCTTCCCCCAATAACAGGGTTATTCCGTTGTAGGGGCGCCCGGCCGGGCGCCCGATAGGCCCGCCTCACTCTGCGGAAGCACGGGGTGATCTCCGCATGGATTTCTTTTCCCGCCGATGCTTTTTCCGCGTAATGCCCTTGCTTCCGGGCCACAAGATTGCTTTTTCGCAGGAAAGAAAATAACAAAACTGACGAGGGGGCAAGGCCTCCCGGCTATGAACATTGATATGATTTCTGGAAATCAGGAGGGACTAGCATTTTCCCCGGTCCGCGAATCATATCGAAGCCATATCGATTGAGATACCAATCGCTGAAATCCCCCCCAACCCCCCTTTGCAAAGGGGGGCAGGGGGGATTTCTGGGAGATCTTTTCAGAGGGTAAAAGTTACCTTTTTCAAAGAGCTAAAGTGTTACTTTTATTTCAAGAATCGCTTTTCCAAACGTTGTGCTGAATTGCCAATACTTGGACAGCCCTACCCCATGCAAGAAGACAGGAAAGGAGATAGGAAATGGAACGAAAAAAAGTGACCCCCGTGGACATCCAGGCGATGAAGAAACAGGGGAAAAAGATCACCCTGCTCACCGCATATGATTATCCTACGGCCATTCTGGAAGACCGTGCCGGCATCGACATCATTCTGGTGGGAGATTCCCTGGCCATGACCGTCCTGGGATACGAGAATACCCTCCCGGTGACCATGGACGAGATGATAAGCCACACGAGGGCCGTGGCTCGGGGAGCCAAGTTCTCATTGATCCTCGGGGACATGCCCTTCGGGTCCTACAATACCTCGGAAAAGGACGCCATCTACAACGCCAGCCGGTTCATGAAGGAAGGCGGGGCGGATGCCGTCAAACTGGAAGGCGGAGCCACGGTCAAAGAAACGGTCCGGGCCATTGTGCGAGCCGGCATCCCGGTGATGGGCCATATCGGGCTCACCCCCCAGATGATGTCCATGCTGGGAGGGTTCAAGGTCCAGGGGAAGGACGCCCAGGCCGCGCAGAAAATCATCGACGACGCCCTGGCGCTGGAAGAAGCGGGGGCTTTCAGCGTCCTTCTGGAGGCGGTTCCCGACCTGATTACCAAGAGAGTCACCGAACGGCTGAGGGTTCCCACGATCGGAGTCGGCGCGGGAAAATACTGCGACGGGCAGGGGCTGGTGGTCCACGACATCCTGGGCCTCTTCGACCGCTTCACTCCCAAGCTCTCCAAGCGGTACGTGAACCTGAGCGAGCTCATGCTCAAAGCCTTCCACTCCTACATCGAGGAGGTGGCGGCCGTCCAGTTCCCCACCGACGCCCACAGTTTCCATATCGACGCCAAAGAATTGAATAAGCTGGAATAAGACCCTGTTTCGGGTTGCGGGTTGCGGGTTGCGGGTTGCGGGTTGCGGGTTTCGAGGCAAAAACAAAAACCCCAAGTTTCAGGTCTCAGGTTCTGGTGCTTTGCCTCGGTGAATTCTGTGCTACTTACGCGTATACTCATTAAATTTTGCAAAAATTTTTGTCTTGAATTTTATCCTTGTTCATCCGCGACCCATTAGGTCTTTTGTCTTTAAGTCCTTGGCGAATATAAGATCTGCGTTCATCCGCGTCCCATTTTCTCTTTTTATCTTCCGTAAAATAACCGCGGCGGCCGCAGCATCTTCCACACCTCGTCGCAGGCGTCCAGCTCTTCTCTAGAAAGCCTGATATCCACGGCCCCCAGATTCTCTTCCAGCTGGGTCATGGAGGTCGCGCCATTGACGATCGCCGTGATTCCCGGGGTGTTTAACACCCAGGCCAGGGCGAACTGAGACAGGCTTTTGCCGTGGTCGGCGGCGATTTTTCTCAGTTGTTCCACGGCGGCAAAGTTCAGCTCTTCCCAGTACTTCTGGTTATAGGTATATCCCCATTTCGCCAGGCTAAAGCGCGCCCCTTCCAGGGGGGCTTTGCCTTTTTCGTATTTTCCCGTGAGCAGGCCGGCCGCCATGGGGCTGAAGGGGCAAACACCGATTCCTTCCTCGCGGCAGAGAGGAAGCAGTTCATACTCGATGTCTCGGGTCAGCAGGTTGAAGGGAGGCTGGATGACATCCCACCGGGCCAGGTTGTGCTTGTCGCTGATCCACAGGGCCTTGCAAAGCTGAAAGGCCCGGAAATTCGAGCATCCCAGGTACCGCACTTTTCCCTGGCGCACCAGGTCATCCATGGCCCGGATGGTCTCCTCCAGGGGCGTGTCGTAGTCCGGCATGTGGGCGTAGTAGATGTCCAGATAATCCGTTCCCAACCTCTTCAGGCTTCCCTCCACGGCCTGCAGGATATGCTTGCGGGAAAGCCCCATGTCGTTTGGGCTCGTTCCCTCGCCTCCCGGCCAGGGGGTGAAAGGCTTCGGCCGCGCCAGGTCAATGGGGCCGGAAACCTTCTGCTCCCCATACTTCTGCGCCAGTTTCCTCAAATGGCCGGCCTTGGAAGCCAGCACCAGGGAGTCCCGCCTTCCCTTGATCGCCTTGCCCACAATCTGCTCGGTCACCCCGTTCACGTACATATCGGCGGTATCGATGAAGTTCACCCCCGCGTCCAGGGCCCGATCGATGATCCGATGCGATTCATTTTCCTCCACCTGGCGGCCGAAAGTCATGGTGCCCAGGCAGAAAGCGGAAACCTTCAACCCCGTCCTTCCCATCTTTCTGTATTCCATTCGATGACCTCCTTATTCGTCACAAGATGAAACCGATATATGTTTCCTTAATAACACTAAATGAAAGTTTTTTCACCCCACCTTTTCAAACCGGAGGCCGTCTTGCCCTCCCTTCACTTTTCGCAAAGGAAGCAGAAGATGGATTGAATTTCAAGCGTTGCCCGGCCCGGGAGCAAGAGCGTTGCGCGCAAAAACCATGAGGCACGATTCATTTTCTAGGCCGGGCGGGCAATTCAAATGCGGAATGCCGATTGCGGAATGCGGAATGGAAAAAAAGAAATAAAAATTCCGAATTCCACATTCCGAATTCCGAATTCAGTAACGCCCGGTGGGCCCGCCCCATTCTGCGGAGGCCCGGGGAGATCTCCGAATGGATTTCTTTTCCCGCCGATGCTTTTTGCGCGCAACGCCCTTGCTCCCGGGCCACAAGCTTGCTTTTCCACAGGAAAGAGTGCCGCAAAAGTGAAGGTGAGCAAGGGAGGCCTTGAGTTGACAAGGCGTTTCAGAATAGATTATAAAAGGAATGGACTTTGACGCAAGTCAAATCTCTGAATCGATTCTGCGAGGAGGATTTTGCCATGCCTGAAGCTGTCATTGTGGAAGCGGTGCGGACCCCCATCGGACGTCACGGGGGAGTTTTGAAAATGGTTCGGCCCGACGACCTGGCCGCCCTGGTGCTGGCCGAGGTGGTGAAGCGGGCCAAAGTGGACCCGGCGCTGGTAGAGGAGGTTTATCTGGGCTGCGCCAATCAGGCCGGCGAAGATAACCGGGACGTGGCCCGCATGGCCTTGCTGCTTGCGGGTTACCCCGTTGCGGTCGGGGGGGTAACCTTCAACCGCCTCTGCGCCTCGGGCCTTACTGCGATCAACGCCGCCGCGCGGGCGATCAAGGTCGGAGAAGGAGAGGTGTACGTCGCCGGGGGGGTCGAATGCATGACCCGCGCCCCCTACGCCATGGCCAAGACGTATCCTGAATTCGCCTTTGGGAACGTGACAGCCTATGACACCACCATCGGCTGGCGTTTTCCAAATCCCCGGATGAAAGAAAAATACGGAACCGATTCCATGGGGGAGACAGCGGAAAACATCTACGAGCTCACCCGTTCCATCTCCCGGGAGGAACAGGACCGGTTCTCCCTCGAAAGCCATCGCCGCGCCGTGGCGGCCATCGAATCCGGCAAATTCGCCGAGGAAATTGTCCCTGTCCCCGTCCCCCAGCGGGGAAAGGATCCCATATTGGTAAGCCGGGACGAACATCCCCGGGCCGACACTTCCCTGGAAGCCCTGGGCAAGCTCCGCCCGGCCTTCCGGGCCGGCGGGACGGTGACCGCGGGGAATTCTTCCGGGATCAACGACGGAGCGGCGGCCGTCCTTCTGATGAGCGACCGTAAGGCAAAAGAACTGGGCCTGAAGCCCTTGGCCCGGGTCTTGACCTCGGCCGCCGCCGGCGTGGAACCCCGGGTTATGGGCCTCGGCCCCATCTACGCCACCCGCAAGGCCCTAGCGCGCGCCCGGTTGACCCTTGAGCAGATCGGGCTGATCGAACTGAACGAAGCCTTTGCCGTGCAATCCCTCGCAGTGATGAGAGAGCTGGGATTCCGGCATGAAATTACCAACGTCAACGGCGGAGCCGTGGCCCTGGGTCATCCCCTGGGATGCAGCGGTGCCCGGCTGATGACCACTTTGGTTCACGAAATGCGCCGCCGTGCGCCCAAGGAAAAAAGGCCCTATTATGGTTTGGCAACCCTTTGCGTGGGAGTCGGCCAGGGCGAAGCGACAATTGTAGAGTGGATCGGTTAAGGGAGCCGGTCTTCTCCTATTACTTTTACTGGTTTTTCAGGCTTTGGCCGCAGTGGGGGCAGGTTTTAGGATCCCCCGGGTAGGGCTGACCGCAATAAAAGCAGGGAATCGCGCTGGAGGGTGCGGGGGCGCGCCCCGGGACTTTGACGAGCTGTTTTCTCTTGTTCCGGTAATAAAAATAGAGGGGAAGAAAAACGATCAGGAGGAAGAATACGCCGATGGCCCAGAGGAGGCCCTGCATGAAAGTGTACCCGTGCTTCTGGGAGTCAAAGAAAACCCAGAGGGCCACGATCAGCGGAACCACGTATAAAAGGATAAAAAAGAAACCCACTCAGGATTCTCCCCAAAACAGCTCATAGCTCATAGCGCATGGCTCATTGGAAAAAATAATGGGCCTACCAGCTGTGAGCTATCAGCTATGAGCTATGGGCTATTTTTTAAGGCTGTCATACCACTCCAGATTTTTCTTGATCAGTTCCGGAATGGGCAGCTGGTAAGGACAGCGGGGCAGGCAATCCCCGCATTCCGTGCAGTCCCGGGCCTTCTCCGCTACCCCCTTGACCCAGGCGATCTCATCGGGATTTCCGAATCGCCGGATGACGGACTTGATTCCCATCATGAGCTGGATGTTAATCCCCTGCGAGCAGGGCTGGCAGTAATCGCAGCGACGGCAGAATTGTTTGTCGAATTGTTGCCTCAGTTGCTGGATACGGGCCTGGTCCGCCTCGCTGACGGGTCGGCCTTCGGCGTAGATCTTCCAGTTCTCCCGCGCCTTCTCCACTGTCTCCGACCCCGGAATGGGGATGATGTCCGGGGTGGACAGAACATAGCGCACGGCCAGGCCGGCATCCTCGATGACCCCGCCAGAGAACGGTTTCATGCCCAAAACTCCCACATCCTTGGCCCGTGCCACGGGAAGGATCCTCCGTGCGGCGTCCGGCTCAAGAAAGCTGTAGCAGGTCATGATCACCTCAAAGCGATCTTCTTGGAGCACCTTTTCCAGGATATCCAGGCTGTGGCTGGTGAGGCCAATATGATCGATGAGCCCCTCCGCTTTGGCTTTCTTTAATCCCTCAAAGGCTCCCCCGGGTCTCATGACTTTTTCATAATCTTCCGTCTTGGAAACATTGTGCAGGTGGTAGATATGGACCTTCTTCACCCGCAGCTGACGCAGGCTCTCTTGAACGTCGTCATAGATCTTTTCCGTCCGGTTGGAGGATTTCGTGGAAAGAATGACCGAGCGGGAGGTCTTGGAGAGCGCCAATCCGATCCGCCGCTCGCTGGTCGTATAGGCCCGGGCCGTGTCTATGAGGTCCACCCCCATTTCCACCGCGGCCTGCACCACGGAAACCGCCTGTTCCTCGCTCACTCGCTGAATGGGGATTGACCCCCAGCCTAATTTCTTAACCGCAATGTTGGTTCGACCCAGTCTGACTTTTTCCATCAAATTCCTTTCACGATCAGCTTTCAGCGATCCGAACTCCCCTCAACCTTTCCGTTCGGCTGGGCTCACGACGAAGCCCTCCACCCCCGACAGGGGCTGAGGGATGAAATAAGAGATCTGAGCGCTGACCGCTGACGGCTGAGTGCTTGTCTGTTTCTTTCTCGGATCCCACTTTTTCGGGTCCCATTTTTTCGTATCCAGCTTTCCCTGGAAGAACAGCAGGGCAAGAAGAATCAGAACACCGACCAGAATATAAATGACCGAACGCCCCAGGCCGGAAGAGGGAGCTATGGGCTTCGGAGAATGGGGGGATGGCGGGGGCTCGGCCGTCTCATAGCGGACAGATCCCGCAGGGGCGGGAGCAACGGGCCCCGGAGGAGCTTCCGGCAATTCCATCAGCACGGTTCCCTGGACGATCTGATCTTTCCGCGCCCCTTCGAGGAGGAGGCTGGCTTCCTCTCCTGCCTGAGCCGTTTCCACCAGGCGGCGGGAGACCTCAATCGCGGTTACAACCGCCCTGGCCATTTGCCCGTTTGTGCCGATGAACCCGATTTCATCGCCAACGGACACGGATCCTTTGTCCACCCTGCCGGTGACCACCACCCCCTTTCCGGGGATGGTATAGACTTTGTTGGCTATGAAACGGAATTCACGCTTTCTGTCCATGCCTTGTCCTCCGCCGACGATCTGCCCACGCTCCGAGAACAGATCCAAATAATTTTTCTCGCAGAGCCCGCAATGACCGCAGAGTTAAAACTCTGCAAGTAAAAAGCCAATCAAATCCTGGTTTTGTATTTTGACAAGAATACAGGTTTTCTCTGTGGCCTCTGCGTACTCTAGCGAAGCGGGCGAGAGAAGAGCCTTGGCCTCTTGCAGAGCCCGCACCCCCGATTTTCCGTCCTACCCCTTCTCCACCGTCACACAAGTCATCGTCCGGGAAACCCCGTCCGTTCCCCGAATCTTGGAAAGGATGACCTCTCCCAGTTCATGGAGATTCTTGGCCTCGACCAGCAAGATGATATCAAAAGGCCCGGTGACGGTATGGGCTGATTTCACCTCCTTGAGCTTGGTCAGCCCCTCGAAGGCGCTCTTGGTCTTGTCCGCTTCCACCCGAATCAGGACATACGCGGAGACAGCCATGGGAACCTCCTTTGAAAATGCCTAAAATTATTCAATTCCTGTTATTCCGCATTCGGTATTCCACATTCCTTCATGGACTACCGGATCACGCCCTCTTTGCGCAGTCGGTCGATTGTCTCTCGATTATATCCCAATCCCTCCAGGATGTCTTCCGTGTGCTCACCGATTTCCGGGGCGGGGGTGCGAACCTCGCCGGGGGTTTCGGAAAATTTAATGGGAACCCCGATCTGTCTGATCCGGCCGGCCTTGGGGTGCTGGATCTCCACCAGCATCTTCCGATGAAGAACTTGGGGATCTTTGAAGGTTTCTTCCACGGAATGGACGGCGGTGACGCAGGTATCCTCTTTCATCAGGATTTCCAGCCATTCCTCCCGGGGCTTAGTGAGGAAAATGCGGGTCATTTCCTCTTTGATCTCCTGCGTCCGGGGCTCCCTCTCCTTGGGAACCTGGTGGGCCCATTCTGGCCTGCCCAACGCCCGGGACAGGTTGGCCCAGAACTTGTCCTCCAGCGCCCCCACGGCCAAATACTTCCCATCTTGGGTCCGGTAGGTCTGATATTGGGGCAGACCGCCGGTGAGCCTCCGCTCCCCCATCCGGGGAGATTCCCCTTCGGCAAAAAAAAGCGCGGCGGCATCCGGAATCAAGGAGACGACCCCGTCCAGCATGGAGATATCCACAAATTGACCCCGGCCGGTCTTCTGCCGGGCCATGAGAGCGGCCAGAATCCCGATCACCGAGTAAAGCCCCCCAGCCACCAGGTCGGCAATCTGGATCCCGGGGAGGGCGGGTGGGCCGCCTTGGGGCCCGGTGAGGCCCAAAATTCCGCCGATCCCGATATAATTAATGTCGTGCCCGGCAAGGTCCCGGTAGGGGCCGTCCTGGCCGAATCCGGTAAGAGAGCAGTAGATCAACCGGGGATTGACCTTCTCCAGGTCTTTATAACCGACTCCCAGCCGATCCATGACTTTCGGGCGGAACTGTTCGATCAGGACGTCGGCCCCTTTCTCAACCATCTTCAAAAGGATGGATCGTCCCTCAGGTTTTTTTAGGTTGAGCGTGATGCTCTTCTTGCTTCGGTTCAGAAGAAGATGCCGCGACCCGATTTGCTGGATGTGCGGCGGATACCAGCGGGCGTAATCCCCCTGCTCGGGTTCTTCGATCTTGATGACCTCGGCCCCCAGATCTCCCAGGAGCATGGTCCCGTAGGGCCCCGGCAGGAGCCGGGTCAGGTCCAGGATGGTAATTCCCTCTAAAGGTCTCATCAAAAACCCCGAAGACGAATGGGACACAGATGAACACAGATTTACACAGATTCTACAAGAACAAAAAACCAAAAAAATCCATTTTTCTCTTATCTGTGTTCATCTGTGTTTATCTGTGTCCAATTATTTTAAATCTTTACGTTTTCCTGGACGTATTTGACGATGTTCTCCGTAGAGGTTCCCGGACCGAAGACGTCCTTGACGCCTACCTTTTTCAGCGCAGGGATATCCTCCTCGGGGTGGCGCAGCCCGGTGTAAATCACTTCCATCCCGGCGTCACGCAGCGCCCGGGCGATAACCTTGGCCCCGCGGTCATGGCCGTCCAGTCCCGGCTTGGCCACCAATACCCGAATCTTCCTTTCCGCCATGTCTCCACCCCCCTTTATCAAAAATTAATAGGACACGGATTTTCGCAGATGAACGCAGAAAAGAATATTTTTGGCTGTAAAAACCAACCGGGCCCGGGAGTCCTAGGGGATCTTGCCAGGCAGGCTTTTGGGCCCGGGCTGCCATAATGCCATAGACTTATTTCTGATAGTCTCGTAAAAAGTCTCTTGAAGCGTCACCCCGGCGAAAGCCGGGGTCCAGAACATTTTGAAATAACTGGATTCCGGCTTTCGCCGGAATGACGAATCTTATGGAATTTCGACTTCTTCCGAGATCATCATTTCTGTATATCATTAAATCCTGCAAATCTGCGTTCATCTGCGTCCCATGAATAAATTAAACGGTTACAATCGGCTCGTACTCGCCAAACACTCCCCGTAGGATGTCGCACATCTCTCCCAGAGTGCAGTAGGCCCGGACGCATGCCAGGATGGGAACCATGAGATTTCCATTCCCTGTGGCCACCTTCTTCAGCTCCCCCAGCGAAGCCTTGGCTTTTGGCGAGTTCCGGGAAGACTTCAGCTCGGCGATCCGCCTGACCTGCACTTCCCGGACCCGGGGATCCACTTTCAGCAGCCCCTTGACCGGGGGTTCTTTGACCTGGAATTTATTCACCCCTACCAGGACCCGGCCCCCCGCTTCGATCTCCCGCTGGTACCGGTACGAACTCTCCTGGACCTCCTGTTGGATGTATCCCTTTTCGATGGCGCTTACGGCCCCGCCGATCTGGTCGATCTTGGCGATGTATTCGGCCGCTCCTTTCTCGATCTCATCGGTCAATCTCTCCAGGTAAAAAGAACCGCCCAGCGGGTCCACGGTATCGATCAACCCCGATTCATGGGCGATGATCTGCTGCGTCCGGAGAGAGAGGCGCACCGACTCTTCCGTGGGCAGGGCCAGCGCCTCATCATAGGAACAAACCGCCAGGGACTGGCATCCGCCCAGGACCGCGGCCATGGCCTGGAAGGTGGTCCGAACGAGGTTATTGAGGGGCTGCTGCGCGGTGAGGGTACACCCTCCCGTCTGGGTATGGAAGCGCAGCATCCAGGAGCGCGGGTCTTTGGCCTTGAAGCGCTCCTTCATGATCTTGGCCCAGAGCCGGCGGGCGGCCCGGAATTTGGCCACCTCCTCCATAAAGTTGATGTGGGTGTTGAAGATCCAGGAGACCCGGGGAGCGAAATCGTCGATGTTCAACCCGGCCTTCACCCCCGCCTCTAAATAAGCGATGGAGATGGCAAAGGCAAAAGCCACCTCTTGGACGGCGGTCGAACCGGCTTCCCGGATGTGGTAGGCTCCCACGCTGATAGTGTTCCACTGGGGTACCTCCCGGGAGCAGTACTCGAAGATGTTGGTGGCCAGTCGCATGGAGGGCTGGGGGGGGAAGATGTAGGTTCCCCGGGCTACGTATTCCTTGAGGACATCGTTCTGGATGGTTCCCCGAAGGTCGGCCGGTTTCACCCCCTGCTTCTCGCCCACGGCGATGTACATGGCCAGGAGGATGGCGGCCGTGGCATTGATGGTCATGGAAGTGCTGACTTTATCCAGGGGAATCCCGTGGCACAGAACCTCCATGTCCGCCATGGAGTCGATGGCCACCCCCACCTTACCCACCTCTCCCTGGGAAAGAGGATGGTCGGAATCGTACCCGATCTGGGTGGGAAGGTCAAAAGCCACCGAGAGCCCCGTTTGCCCCTGCTCCAGGAGGTATTTATAGCGTTTGTTGGACTCCTCCGCGGTGGCAAAGCCCGAATACTGGCGCATGGACCAGATCCTGCCCCGGTGCATGGTCGGCTGAATCCCGCGGGTAAAAGGATATTCTCCCGGAAAGCCCAGCTTTTGAGAATAATCGAATTCGGGAATATCGCCGGGCGTGTAGAGGATGTCGATATCCATTCCCGAAGTGCTCTGAACCTTCTCCGGCGCTTTTTTCAGACAGCGTTTCCCCCAGTCTTTTTTCTCGTCCAGAATTTTCTTCGCTTCCATCTCGCCTTCTTCCTCCGTCTTGACGCCCTTCCATCTGTTTCACCAGCCAGGAAAGGTGCGATCTTGTGTGGAAACCGGGGTTATCTTAAACCAACGGGAAAAAATTTACAAGAATTTACTCGTTCCCGCTCTCCTTGGATTTTTCAAGTCCAGACTCGGCATTTTCATAAAAAAAATTATCATTTTCTTCTTGACAAACACTTTCATTAATTTTATAAGGGTGAGCAAGTAAGGGGAGCCTTTACAGGTTTTCCATTCCGATAGCTCTTAATTGAAAAAATTTCGTATCAATTTAGCGGCTTGAAAATCATATCGAAGCCATATCGATTGAGATACCAATCGCTGAAATCCCCCCCAACCGCCCTTTGCAAAGGGGGGCAGGGGGGATTTCTGGGAGATCTTTTCAGAGGGTAAAAGTTCCCTTTTCAAAGAGCTAAAGTGTTACAAAATTTCTTTAATAAACAGATAATCA
>JAPLIW010000565.1 GCA_026388915.1 Deltaproteobacteria bacterium | reverse complement strand
GACCTTACGGTGGAGATCGGGAAGCTGGCGGTGGAGACCGGCATGTGGTATCTGGCGGAGTACGAAAACGGGAAAGTGAAGATGAATGTGGTCCCGAAAACCCTGAAGCCCCTTGAGGAGTATCTTAAGACGCAAAGAAGGTTCAGGCATTTAACCGCGGAAAACATTCAACTCATCCAGGAACACCGGGATCGCGAGTGGGAATTAATCAGGGAGAGGTGGCTCTAGCCTATTTCGAAAGAAATCGTGCGCAAATTGTAGGGGCAACCCTGCGTGGTTGCCCATCTTGCGGGCGGCCACATAGGGCCGCCCCTACAATACTCTTTTTGGGCTCCGGCTTGTCCGGCCCAGAGGTTTGACGATAGCCTCAATCCTCCTCTGTACATATTCTGGGAACCGCTCGGAGTAACCTTTAATCAGTTTGGCTGATAGATTCTTCAGATTGATTTCATCCAAATCTAGAGACGATTTCCCTTTGCAGACAAAGTACATCTGGTCTAAAAAGGCTTTTTCTGGGACGGCGATATGGATTCCATCTTTCATCTCAAATCCGAAGAACAGATCTGAAGAAATTTGCCTGAATTCAACCCCCTGTCTCCGCAGGATGAACTTTTTGGTTTTTCGAGTCGTGGCAAAGGTAAGGCTGTAGGGAATCATATTCAAGATCCCATGGCGGGCCAGGGCAGATTCGAACGAAAGGTAGTTGGGCAGATAGATCTGAGCGGCTATTTTCTCTAAAGGAAGATTTTCCCCCATCGGAATGTAGATGCCCTGGGACACCCGCTCCATCACTCCGCCATCCACCCATCTCTTTAAGGCCACATAAAGACTGTTCCTCCCAAGACCGGTGATCTTCTCCAGGTCGGCGATCGTATAGAAGGGCTTATTCAGCATCTTCAGCATTTTCAGCAGCCCTACTCCGGTCATGGGGTCAATTCCTCCACGGCTGGCCAAAAATCTTTGGGCAAGTATTTCCGCAAATCTCTGATAAGGTCTTTTTTCTTCAGGGTTGTTGGGGGAGGCGTATAGGGAATCTTTAATTTCTGGGTTATGTACCAGAGGTCAAAAAGGTCTTTCGGCTTCGCTCTATCCTTCAGGCAGGATATTTTATCCTGATAAATCTGTTCCAGGACTCCCACCTGGCCCAGAACCTGAACCGTCGATACAGGGGAGCTGAGGAGCTGCAGCTTCCACTGATAATCCTTTATCCCTCTTCTGGATATTTCAATCTTAACCCGAAAGGGAAAGGGCAGATATCCTTGAGTGACTTTAATTTCCGCCAGGTGGGTATAACGCTTCTCCTCCAGATCGGTTAGAGTAAATTCCGGGAAGGGAGCGATGATTTTTCCCACCCAACCGCGAAATTTGTTTTTCAGACGGTCGTGGATCAGAGAAAAATCGAGGTCTTCCGAAAACCTGGGAGAGCCATGGCCCAACCGCAGAGCTGTCCCCCCTTTGAAAATTAGCTCTCGTCCATAGGGCGAGTCAAAGAGTCCTTTCAATAGGATCAACTCCCAGAATTCTCGGACCACCTGGGTGACATCGATCCGTAACTCACGGGCTTTTTGTTCAGCAATTAGCTGTTCCATAATTCTTAACAAATATGTTAAGATAATAAGAACTTCTTGTCAAGAAGAATTTAATGCTTCCCCTCCATTCCCAAAGGCCACTCACATCATGTGCCCCTGTCCCACCGGGTGGGGATTCGCCTCCGATCTCACGGTGGAGATCGGGAAGCTGGCGGTGGAGACCGGCATGTGGTATCTGGCGGAGTACGAAAATGGGAAAGTGAAGATGAATGTGGTCCCGAAAACCCTAAAGCCCCTTGAGGAGTATCTTAAGACGCAAAGAAGGTTCAGGCACTTGACCGCGGAAAACATTCAGCTGATCCAGGAACGCAGAGATAGCGAATGGGGGCTGATCCGGGAGAAGTGGCTTTAGGAATGAGCCATGTCCGATCAGCCCTGATTTGCTTTTGCACCCACAAAATTTGGGGATTAGTCAACGGTTGGGCTTGTTGATTTTGGATTCAAAGAGGGAATAATGGCGAACGCTTTGAAGAGTTTTAGGAACAGAGAGAATCGTAACTTCCTCTTTTAGTGGATTCGGAGATCAATAGCTGGCGTTTTCTCGTCAGGTCCCGGATGGTTTTTCTTAAGGTTTCTGCTCGCTTATCCAGCTCATCGAATTTTGCGTCCTTCTCCCTAATTTCTGAATCTCCCCGGCAGGGTTGCAGACGGAGCACAGCCTGATCCTTCTGCACCTCGGCCAGTCCTTTCTGCAGATCCCTTATTTCTTTTTCGAGTTCCTTGGTCATTTTAGAATAATTCAGGAAAAATTTCCAAACTCCAAAGCCCAAACCCGGTCAATCTCATTCGAACTCCTCTGATTCCTCTGCGGGATAGAAGAAATAAAGGTCTTCCGGGGTAATTTTATCAGCATCCCTTTGAACCAAAAAATCTTCCTGCTTTTTCCGCAAGGCTATGGCCGCTTCCCGCAACCTGTCCAATTTCTCCAGGACGCCATTGTCCGGCAACAATTGAATCACTTCCCGGTAAAATCCTTCACTCCCTCCAATCAGCATCCCTTCCTGGAGAATTTTACAGGCAACCATATTTTTAAAGGTATCAAAACGTACCTGCTCACGCACCCGTTCCATTTTTTTTACCACGTAATCGATCTCTTCATTGACCGCAGGGGATATAAGCGCCCTGTATTTCTTCTGATAAATTACCGTATCGAGTCTCTGGATTATAGGGTCGCGAACACTGTCGTTCACAATCACGACAAGATCGATGTCGGATCCCCGAACGAGTCTTCCCGTACTGCGTTCCGGTCGGGGGACATCATGGGCCATGTCATACACAATGTCACCGGCCAGGATAAAGCAGGCTTGCTCTTGTAACCAGGTCTCCCGAAGCTCGGCTTTCACCTCATCGACGAAGTCCCGAGCGAGCTCCAGTTTGGATCGGCTGACCTGCACAATACGGGAATGTATTTCCCGGGCCCTTTGATCGATGAGTTGTGGTTGCCCGGCCAATCCGACCACGGAGTAAGTAAGAAACTCCCTGAGGATGGATGGAGAGAGGCGGGCAAAGCCGTTCACCCGCCGATCGAGCCTGAGGAATCTACCCCCTACCGACTTCACCCGCAAATTGCTTGAGGTTTTGCAGGTTTGCCACAGGAGAAGGTTGTCTCCAGGTATGAATCCCTTAATCTCCGACCCGGTGAGTGGCCCGTTGGTTTTTAGGAGATTTATAATCTCTTGTTCCATGGCCTTGGGTTGGCAAAGGTTCTCCGAATCGTCTCGATTACAAGACTTTGATTTCCATCTTCTCTTTTTTCCGGACATCTTTGCACGCCAGCAGTTCCCTGGCGGCGATCTGATCTACCACATAGACAAGATTACCGCCCCTTTGGGCGTACACCTGCCCGTACGAGATGGGAACCTCCGGAGTGACCTCTCCCAGGAGTGATTCAGCAACGGGGCCGACTTTTCGCTCCCCACTGGCCAGCAAAACCACCGTTCTTGCCTGGTATACGAGCTCTGCCCCCATGCTTATCGCATACCGGGGTGCTTCTTTTTTTGATTGGAAATGACCGTCGGCAACGGCATTGCCCATCGTATTCCCATCCAGTTTTACGAGTAGGACTTTGCTATTCCGGAAAGGGATACCCGATTCATGAAAGGCTACATGACCTCTTCCGCCAACTCCGATAATTTGCAGGTCCATTCCTCCCGCTCTCTGGATTTTCCGTGCGTACCCGTCGAGGATAGCCGTTTTTATCCAAGCGAGGTACTTCGAAGCGGCCTTCGCCTTGATCGCGATGGACCTTCCCGCGCCCTGGCCCAACAGTTGCCAGTCCTCAGGATAAGCTTTGAGCTCCTTGGTCAACTGCTTCTGATCAATCAGGGTCCCGTACGGCACGCTCGTCTCGATGAATTTCTTGCGGAGAAGCCCGAAAAATTCCTGAATCATAAAGTAAGAGTAACTTTCCGGGTGCAGGGCCCGCTGTTGTGGGTTTTCACCCGGGAGACCAACATATTCATCGAGATTGAAACTCCTGATCCGCCCGCTGTCAAAAGCTCCCTCGTTTGCCGCCTTTGCCAGATGCTTGTACAGACCGGTCGGTGAGCTTCCCGTTGCCAGTCCCAGAACAAATTCCCTTTTTTGGGCAAGGATCCGGGCAATGTTCTTCTGAACCACATCGGCAGCCACCGCACTCATGTGGTCGAAGTCACGCGTCACCAATAGGGTAATTGGCAAGAGTCCACCCCCCTTTCTTTGTGAGTAATGATTCGATCAAATTATCAATCGCTCCGGCAACAGGTTTTTGCTGGGGAATCGAATTCCCACCGGAGCGAATTCCGACGTCATCCAATGGTGCTCTTTACGGCGTCAGCAATCTGGCGGCAATACTTCTCCGTGATTTCAGGCGTTGGCCCCTCCACCATTACCCGGCACATGTTTTGGGTACCCGAATACCGCACCAGAACACGGCCATTATCACCCAGTTCAGCTTCCGCCTGCCGGATAATCTTCATAACCTGCGGCAAGGAGGAAACTTCTGGTTTGCTCTTTACATCCACGTTGATCAGTTTCTGCGGGTAGATTTCCATCATATTCGCAAGTTCGGACAAAGGCTTGCCGGTCTCGACCATCGCCGCGATCAGCTGTATGGCGGTAATAATCCCGTCACCCGTTGAGTGGTGTTCCAGGAAAATCATATGGCCGGCTTCCTCTCCGCCGATGACCGATCCCAACCGAAACATGTCCTCCAGTACATAACGATCGCCCACTTTCGAGGCATGGTGTTTAATGCCGTACTTCTTGCAAGCCACCTTGAGCCCGAGGTTGCTCATCACCGTGCTTATAAGCAAATCGTTCTTCAGTCGCCCTTTTTCTTTGAGCTTCCGGGCACAGATGATCAGAACCTGATCGCCGGATATTTCTCGTCCTTTCTCATCCACCGCAATCAGCCTGTCGCCGTCGCCATCAAAAGCGAGTCCGATGTTCGCGCCCGCCTCCACCACCCGCTTCTTGAGGTCCTGCGTATGCTGGGATCCGCAGTGATCATTGATATTGAGACCATTCGGGGTATTATGGATGACCTCCACCTCGGCCCCCAGCTCAAAGAACGTTTCGGGGGCAATTTTGTAGGTGGCCCCATTCGCCGTATCGAGGATGACCTTCATCCCTTCCATCGAGAGGTCCCGGGGGAAGGTATTCTTCAGGAAAACGATGTAACGCCCATGAACATCCTCCAACCGGTAAGCCCGTCCCATCTCCCTGGTTGGGGGGACCTTTTCGGGCAGTTGATTCCCCAGAATGAGGCTTTCAATCGTCTCTTCCTGTTCGTCGGAGAGTTTCAAGCCGTTGCCGGAAAAAATCTTGAGCCCGTTATCCTGATAGGGATTGTGCGATGCCGATATGACGATACCGGCATCCGCTCGCATACTCTGGGTTACGAAGGCTATGCCCGGAGTCGGAAGCACACCCACCAGGTAAGGATTTCCTCCCATCGAGGTGATCCCGGACTCCAGAGAACCTTCCAGCATATACCCCGATATGCGGGTATCTTTGCCAATAATGATCCGGGTACTGTGATGCGGTTTCTTCAACAAGTAGGTAACCGCTTGACCAACCGAAAAGGCAATGTGCGCGTCCATAGGATACCGATTTGCCTCTCCCCTGATCCCATCCGTTCCAAACAATTTGCCCATTCACGTACCTCCTCAGCAAAAATTCGTCCGAGATTTTTTAAATATATTCAATGCCGGCAAAACCATTGCTACCTGCCCACAGATACGATCGACAATGGAATCGAGCCATTGCGTACCCCCCCGAGAAACATCCCGGGGTAAGCTCTGGATCACTTCGATATAGTCTCCCCCCTGTTCCTCCCTGTGCTTTCCAAATGCGGTGAGGAACCGGTCCCGTTCCTCCCCATCGACAGTCTTACCGGCGTCGCTAACCAATCGTTCTTCCACCCCTTTGACTTTTTCATGAAACTCCTGTTTCGCTCCGGTGGTCTTCGTCGTGTCTTTCCCCTTACCGGGCGAGACGGGCATTTTAGAAGCCATATCCTTGAGCCGTTTCATCCTCTCCTCTTTGGCCATTCGCAGCTTTTCGAGTACCCCTTCAAAAATCAGCTTACCAAATTCCTGATTTTCGAAGAAAATTTTTCGTACATGGATATACCATTGCTCCAGAGCGATAAGATTTGCAATGTAAAGGACATTGTTTTCGACCACCCGGGAAAGGCCCGGGTAGGCTCGCGGGATGAGATCAACAACCTTGCCAGGGTGGCTCTTGCTCATAACCAGTTTATTCTCCATGTCTACATCCTCACGGAGCACGGATCCGGCAGCCACCACGTTGCCGTAACTCATCCGGAAAGGCCCGACCATGCCACCCTGTCCTCCGAGGAAAATCGGAGGGTTGTTGAGCATGACTCCCCGAGGAACATCGCCGATTAGGGATGCAGTGGTTTTGTCCCCTTCAGGAGTAAAGTTAAAATGAATATAGGAGCTCCCTACTTCGCTATGGTCCTTACGGCTCGTCCCCCCGGCCATCAGACAGTCACAAAAATTGATGAGGCTCCCCAGGGTCACGAAAGGAAACAGGATGGTATGTTTCAAGCCAACACAATGCGCGCCGTTGGCCTGTTCTTCCAGCAGGCACGCCTCACGAACGTGTCCACCGAGTCCCATGCTCGCCTTCTCTAGGAAAACGGATTTGTTGAAATATCCTCCCTTCAACTCCACCTTAGGCCCGAGCTGGCAATTGTCCACGGTCACGGGGGCTTCATACCCAAGCTGAACCCCTGAGGAAATAACCGTTTTCTCCCCGTAAATCCGGCATCCCGGGTAGATCTTGACAGCCTTGCCCGAGATCTGATCGATATTGACTTCCTCGCCCACATCGATGCTGAGGGGATTGGGAATATTCACACCTTTTTTGATGAGTTCCTTGATTTTGTTATTAGCGGCAGGCTTAAGGTCCATCTTTTTCTCCAAAAAAATGGCCCACTGAATTTTTCATGTGGGGCCTAAGTATTCTGAGCCGTCTTCGATGGATGATCAGTACCTTATTAAAGTTGAATGGCCTTCTGTTTTTCACCATTCCATAGTTCGCGGATCTTGAAAATAAATTGTTTCCCGCTTAAGCAAATATTGTAATATTTCAGCCGGTGGGAGGTCAATACATTTTTTCCACACACACATTTTCCAAGTGACAGAAGGGGAAATCAAGAAAGGCAGAGAAAAAAAGCTCCAGAGGATATTTTAAATCTTCTTGGAGTCTTCATATCGGATTCTTCTGGAAAATCCATTTCATAAATCCCCAGAAGTTCGAGGCCAAGCTGTTAGGTTGTTCATTTAGAGGTAGGACGATGACGATGCCAAAGTATTAAAATCCCCCATTTGGGTTAACAAAAAAATATCGGAGATCGGGGCATGATCAAAACTGAGAAATTTGCCCACATTATTGCATAAATGGTTTGCCTATCAAATCTTTTTAAGTCCCCGGAAACTCAAGGAAAATAGCAGATAGTGAAACCAGCACCTCTTGCTAAAAAATTAATATTCCTGCCCCCGTTTCCAAAATAACTGCCTATTTGGATCGGTCCTTGATCCAGAACACGCCGCACGAGCTCGGTCCCCTCTCGAACATTAAATGGCTTCATGCTGAAGAAGCATCCGGGAAATATCTCTTTTCCCAATGTATCTCTTTTGCCGCCCAATCCCATCATCCTTCCAGCCTAGTTAACAAGGGGTGACCCAAGTTTACGCCTGACTCATCATTTGATCCGCCAGATTGCTCATCATCCCCTTTCCTTGGGATTGCAAATTATCAATCCCGCTGCCAAATTCATCGGCAGCCGGCAAAAGCCGGTCTTTTTTCAAGGGTAAATCATTTTCGATGACTGCGTCCACACCGCTCACGGTAATGGCAAATCCCCCGTTTTCCACCCTTTGAATCCAGCCTTTTTCTCGAAGATACCAGATGTGAAATTCCAAATATTTCTCCGGAACTTCCAGCAGTTTTTCCATTTGAAAGGTCCCGACCCCGGCGTTCCCGGCATCACGCCTGCGGGCAGTATAGAGCATTGATAATATCGCCTGGTAAATCTTTCGATCCTCCTCCGTCCCTTTCGATGGGGCCGCATGAGAATAGTTGTTCAACTGATGAGAATTTCCCGCATCGTATTTAGCGTCATAATCAGCGCGTCGTTCGGGGTCTGAAAGGGCTCGGTAGGCCTTCACCAGTTCGTCGAATTTTTGCGCATCACCGGTGTTTTTATTATCCGGATGATACCGCTTGGCCAACAACCGGTAAACCCGTTCTATGGTTTCCTGATCCGCCCCCTGACTCAGTTGAAGAATTTCGTAATAATCGATGAGCCCTTCCCGGTTCATTTGTTTGTTCTCCTTCGGGCCAAATCGGAGTTTGGCTTTGTCGATCTACGTCCTTCAATTTTCAATCATCCAAAGAGCAAAACCGGTGCCAAGATGAAAAACGCCCGCGTCTTCAGACGGGCTGCCCTCCTCACATAGAATATGTATTCGAAAAGATTGCAAAATTAATAGAATTCCTTTGGAGGTTTTCCCCCCCTTGGAAACTCCAATCGCGGGAGGGGGTGGCCAGAAATCCTTTTTAATATGGAAACCAATCCATAGAATCTTTTTATCTCGGGAGTTTACACATTGAAAAGTTTCCGCGTATGAAAATCCATAAAATACAAGAGAATCACTGAGGTTTTAAAAGGTAATTCACATTCAATAGATCGTGCCCATTCGAACAATCCAGAAGTCAGCCCGATTTTAGCATAAATGGTTTGTATCTCGCAGCTTTTTGAGCCACCGGATTTTCTATGAACATAGCGAGGGTGTCGAAAAAGGCTCCCTGGTTACTCCATGCGATTTCAGGATCATTAAAAATCAAGAAGTTACAAGCGATGGAAAATCAAAAAATGATCGAATTTGGGGTTTTTCGACAGCCTCAGCAGATTCATGCATCTTGGAAAAACTCCATGAAAGAAAGGCAGGGCCATTGCTGACGACCCGATCGCTTAAAGTGTTGAAAATAGACTCACCTTTGCATTGAAAATGCCGGGAACTGTTGATAACCACTGATTAATCGGCCAGAGCACCTGTCTCTCAGCTTTCAAAGATTTTTTCTCAAAAGAAAAGGCCAGGAA
>JAPLIW010000231.1 GCA_026388915.1 Deltaproteobacteria bacterium | reverse complement strand
GTGGCCCTGGTTTATCCTTCCTGGATTTACGATGTGACCGGTCTGGTCCTCGTAGGGTTCGCCGTCTTCTCCCAGAAAATCCTCCGAAAGAATGACTGATTGGAATGCGGAGTTCGGAATGCGGAATTCGGAATAAAAACCCCAAAATGGAGGGCGAACTCCATCGGGAGAGAATATGAGGGGTCATGCCTTCTCGAAAAATGCCTAATCAGGATTTATGAATTGCGAGCAAACAACGAAAATCGAAAGGAATGAAGTCTTTATTCCGCATTCCGAATTCCGCATTTAAGAAAGGAGGATTCCCATGTTCAAGAAGATCCTGGTTCCCCTGGACGGTTCGAAATTAGCCGAGGGAATCGTAAGAAAGGAGGATTCCCATGTTCAAGAAGATCCTGGTTCCCCTGGACGGTTCGAAATTAGCCGAGGGAATCGTCCCCCGAGTGGAGTGGCTGGCCAAGATCCATGACGGTGAAGTCACCCTGATCCGGGTGGCTCTGGCCCACACCTTCCCCGGAGTGGACCCGGTGCAGCATCAGGTGAACGTCGTCCGGGAAGCCGAGGAATACCTGGCCAGGGTGGAGGCCAATTTGAAAGGCGTGGGGGTGAAGGTAAAATCCGTGGTCCGCTACGGCCACGATGCCCAGGAGATCGTCGATCACGCCCGGGACCGGGACTTTGACCTCATTGCCATGTCCACCCACGGCCGCACCGGCCTCACCCAGTTCGTCCTGGGAAGCGTGGCCAGCAAGGTCATCAACACGGCGACGGTGCCAATCCTGTTGTGCCGGGTGTGCTAGAAACAGGGTGCAGGGTGCAGGGTGCTGGGTGCTGGGTGCTGGGGGCGGCGTGCAGGGAGAACCGGGAAACGGGGTGTAGGGTGTAGGGAGTAGGGGCGATTCGTGAATCGCCCATAAGAAGCCCTTCACCCCTTTAATATTCGTTCCAGCTTCCAATCCACCGGCAGTCTCACCCGTTGCCCTGCTTTGGTCTCGAAGAGAAGGTAGCCGTTGGCCAGGCCGAAGAGGAAGAGGTCCCTGGTGATCTCCACGTCCTTCTGGCAGTAGGCGATGACCTCGTCGATCCTGCCTTCCTTGAACCACTGCAGGGACTGGAGGCCGTCGGCGGACTTCTCCGTATGGAGGGTCTTATGGGCCAGATGGCCGAGAGACAGGCGGTATCCCAGCTGGCGGGAGACTTCCTGCAGGATGTCGAAAGTCTTTAGCGATTGAAAACGAAAGGGGGTATAAGCTTTTAACACCTGATAATCGAAATCGGCAATGTTAAAGCCTACGATCAGATCCCCGCTTTTCAGCTTCTCGATCAGTTCGTGAACGCCTTCCTCTTGGAACACCCGGTAAGAATCTTCCAGAGAATCATAGACCACCGCCGCCGCCACTCTCATCAGGTGCTTGTTGTGCCAGCCTCCCACCTCTTCGGCGCTCCGCTGAGTTTCAATATCCAGGAAAAGGACCCGGTGCCGGGCCAGTTCTTCTTTCAGCCAGGCAGGGGCGGGAGCGGGGGCAACGGCTTCCGGTTCCTCTAACTTAGAATTTCCTGCCAAGATATCCGTAAATCCATCCTCAACCTTAACCTCAGCCTCAACCTTAACCTCAGCCTTGACCTCAACCTTACCCTCAGCCTTTCCCTTCTTCCTTCCCTTTCTTTCGATCCTTGATTCCCCCAGAAGCCACTCCAGGACGAATTCCGCCGCCCCCTTGTCCAGGGGCTTGTTCCCCGAGCCGCACTTGGGGGAGTGAACGCAGGAAGGGCAGCCATCCAGACAGGGACAATCCCGGATCAACTCCAGCGTCTTCCGCAAGAGCTCTTCGATCACCCCGTAGCCGTAATCCGCCAGCCCCACTCCTCCCGGGTATCCGTCGTAGATGAAGATGGCCGGTTTCTCCAGCTGGGGATGATTGGGGTAGCAGATTCCCCCCACGTCGTTCCGGTCGCAGAGCGCGAAAAGGGGAAAGAGAGCGATGGAGGCGTGCTCGACGGCGTGAATCCCGCCCATAAAGTGGAGCCCTTCGTCCTTGAACTGCTGGGGCATTTCCCCGGGCAGGATGATCCAGAGGCCCATGGTCTCGAAGATGTGGGAGGGCATCTCCAGCTCGTGCACGCTGAGCAGGTCCTGGCCGAAGATCCGCCGCTTTTCAAAACCCCGGACCCGCTCCGTGACCTTCAGCCGGCCGTAGCAGGCGGTGAAGTGCGGAAAAGGCTGGGTTTTGACCACCGAGAGAATCTCCGTCTCCTTCTCCGAAAGGGCGCGGGTGTAATAGTCCACTTCCACCGGCTTGGCCCAGGCTTCCCGTTTCCCCTGGTCCAGGTGAGAAACCAGGTAAGGGTCTGCCCGGTGGAGGTAGATCGCCCCCGGGTGACACTCGCTGTAGACCCGGGGCACGCTGATCTGGCCGATCAAACGCTTGGTCTCTTCCTCGAAGATGGTGAACCCTTCTCCGGCGCTGCGGATGTTCACCAGGCGATGGGGGTTCAGGCGGTGGGAGAACCATTCCCGGCCGGAAGCACTTCTCAGAAGTTCTCCATCGGAGACAAGCTGGTCTAAAAGGGGAGCGTAATTCTGGACCGGAATGATCGACTCGTCCATTCGTAAAGGGATTTCCGCGCTGGCGCAGACCAGGTGTTTGGAGACCACCACGGAATTGTCCGGGTCTACCACCGCGCTTTCGAACCCCCGCCCGAAAAAATCCTCGGGGTGGTGCATGAAATACTGGTCTAAAGCATCGGGCTGGGCGATCAGGGCGATGAGGGATTCCCGGTCGGCACGCCCTACCCGCCCTCCCCTCTGCCAGGTAGCGGCCACCGTTCCCGGGTAGCCGACCAGGATGCACACATCCAGCCCTCCGATATCGATCCCCAGTTCCAGGGCGCTGGTGGAGATTACTCCCAGAAGCTCCCCCGATACCAGCTTGGCCTCGATCTCCCTCCTCTCTTCCGGGAGGAAACCGGCCCGGTAGGAACTGACCTTTCCCCGCAGGTCCGGCCGGTCCTTCAACACCCAGGCGTGGAGGAGTTCGGTGATCTTCCGCGCCTGGGTGAAAGCCAGGGTACGGAAGCCCCCGTCGATGCAGTCCAGGAAGAGCTTGGCCGCCAGCGTATAGGGGCTGGTATTGGGGTTCAGGAAGATGAAGTGTCTCCCCGACCGGGGGGCGCCGCTTTCGGTAACCGCTTCGAAAGGGAGGCCGGTCAGTTTCTCGGCGAAAGCCTTCGGGTTGGCAATGGTGGCCGAGCAGGCGATGATCTGCGGGCTGGACCCGTAGAAGTCGCAGACCCGCTCCAGGCGTCGGAGAACCTGGGTCAGATGGGAGCCGAAGATCCCCTTGTAGGTGTGGAGTTCGTCGATCACCACAAACCGCAGGTTGCGGAAAAAGGGTTCCCACTGGGCATGGAACGGAAGCAGGCTGAGGTGGACCATGTCCGGGTTGGAAATAAGAACCGGGGGGACGGACTCCCGGATCTTTTTCCGCCGGTAGCTGGAGGTATCCCCGTCGTAAATCTCCGCCTTAAAGGGAAACTGGATCTGGAAAGGCTGGACGAACTCCCGAAAAGCTTTCAGCTGGTCCTGTTCCAGGGCTTTCAGGGGAAAGAGGTAAAGGGCTTTTCCCCCGGGGTCCTGGAGCAGCTTTTCCACCACCGGAAGGTTGTAAGTCAGGGTCTTTCCGCTGGCCGTGGGAGTGGCGATAACCACATTTTTCCCCCCGCGGACTTTCTCGATGGCTTCCACCTGGTGGGAATAAAGCTGGCGGATCCCCATTTTCTCCAAGGCCCGCGCCAGGGCCGGCGGAAAGTCTTTTCCCGGCCGGGAAAAGCTGGCGGTTTGAGGAGGAAAGGGCTGGTGGTAGACGACCTGCGGGGCGTAGTAGCGGTGACGCTTTAATTTTTCAATAAATCGAAGCATGAGAATAGCGGTCAGCTTTCAACGATCAGCGGTAGGGGCGGGTTTCAAACCCGCCCCTACGCCTTTTTTCTTGATTTACCATACCATCCGTGTTACTAAAATTCAAATAGAAGAGCTTCTTGCAAAAGTCATTTTCCACGTCATTCCGGCGAAGCTTGTCCCGGCAGGTTTTAAGCCGGGAGCCGGAATCCAGAATTGCATGAAAATCCTGGATTCCGGGTCGCGCTACGCTTGCCCGGAATGACGACTTCCTCTTTCTTCCAAGAGTTTTGCAAGAGGCTCAGAAGAGAACGGTTAAAGGGAAGATGGGATGCGGGGAAAGAAAGGGCAGTTGATTGGCGGGCTGGTTCTTCTCACGGTGGGATGCCTGTTTATCCTGGACCGGCTGATCATTCTGGAGATATACATCAGCTGGCCGCTGATCCTGGTGGCCGTCGGGGTCGCCCTTTTTCTCCTCAACCCCCACAGCCTG
>JAPLIW010000244.1 GCA_026388915.1 Deltaproteobacteria bacterium | reverse complement strand
CAGTCGTTTCACCGGATGGGTCAAGGCGATACGCAGATAGCCTTCCCCGTATTTTCCGTACATGGAACCCGGGATCATCCAGACGTTGGCTTCTTCCAGGACTTTGAAGCAGAAATCCTTAGAGACATACCCCTTGGGGATGGTGGACCATACATAAAAGGTTGCCTGGGGGCTCTCCACCTCAAGGCCGATGTCCGTCAACCCTTGAACCACCGCATCCCGGCGTTCCTGGAAAATCTTATTCCTTTTCTCCATGAAGTCAATAGGACCGTTCAAAGCCTTGGTGGCCGCCACCTGCATGGGGTAGTACATGCCCCGGTCGGAATGGGATTTGATCTTGGCCATGCCGGCGATGATATCTTTATTGCCCACGAGCATTCCGGTGCGCCAGCCGCAGGCATTGTAGGATTTGGAAAGGGAGTGGAGCTCTACCCCTACGTCTTTGGCTCCCGGTACTTCCAGGAAGCTCGGTGGCCGGCAGTCGAAGCAGACTTCAGAGTAGGGGTTGTCGGAGACTGCGACGACATCGTAAGCCTTGGCCCACTCCACCAAACGCGTATAGAAGTGCAGGTCTGCGCTGGCCCCGGTGGGATTGTTGGGGTAATTGACCCAGATCATTTTTGCTTTCTTAGCGACCTCCGGGGGTATGGAATCCAGGTCGGGAAGGAATCCGTTCTTCTTCAAAAGGGGGAAAAATTCCACTTCCCCACTGGCGAGCTTGACCCCGGCCTCGTAGGAAGGATAGGCGGGGTCCGGGACCAGAGCCGTATCGCCGCAGTCCAGGAGGCAGAGGTGGATGAGGAAGAGCCCCTCGCTCGATCCCAGGAGCGGAAGGACTTCGGTGTTGAGATCGAGTTGGACGCCGAACCTCCTCTTATACCACCCGGCGATGGCTTCCTTGAGCGGCCGGTTGGAGTAGAAGCTTGGGTAATGATGGTTGTCCGGATGGCAAACGGCATCCCGGAGCGCATCCAGGAGATGCTGGGGCGGAGTTACGTCAGGGTCTCCCAGCCCCAGGTTGATCACATCGCGGCCCTCTTCCCTCATCTTGGTGAGGCGTATGTTCATCTCCGTGCCGAGGTACCCCTTAAACAGATCTAAACGTTTGGCCACATGAACCATTTTTTCTAACTCCTTTCTAAATCACCAACCCGAAGAAAATCCCGAATGATCGACCCCCAAAGGCAAACCCTCAAAGCAACGGCCTTTTTCTCTCGCAGAACGCGCAGGGGCCGCGGAGATAAAACTCAAAATTTGTACATCAACAGGAATGGTTTTTCTTCCTTTGCGCTCTCTGCGGTCTCTAGCGAAGCGGGCGAGAGATACAATTCCTAAACTATTCTAAATGCCTTCCTCTTCGTAAACGTTGGCAATACAGCACAAGAAGGTCATCGGCTCCTTGTCGCTTTCGTTCCTCATGCTGTGGACTTCCATGGTGGGGATGAAGATGAAATCGTTGGGCCCCAGGACCTTTTCGCCCACAACCTTGTCTGTTTTCGGATCAAGCTGGAAGCATCTCACGTGGCCGGTCAGTATGTACATGGTCTGGTAGTATAGATGGTTGTGGATGGGAATCTCCCCGCCCGGGCCGATGGTGAAATAGCGGAGGCCGTATTCCACCGAATCTTTGGGCCCCGCCTGGGAGAGCCAGCGGATCCATACATCTTTCACCGGGTAGGGCTTGCCCTTGTAGGGATAGGTGTCGATCTTCTGGTCCTTTTTGTCATTCACGTTCATTACGATCATACGTTTCTCCTTTCCGAGACAATTTCAAGATCAGTAGAAACCGCGAGAGCGCGAGGGCGGGAGAGCGCAAGTGGGGAACCCCTTGCGCCTTGCGCTCCATGTCTTTATTCCGCATTCCTCGAGGGCGCGCGCCGCGCGCCCCTACATTCCGCAATCCGCAATCCGAATTCCGCCCTGCACTACGTCGAGTGCGAGGCTGCCCTGAACCTTACATGGTTCAGGGCGCATTGACAGTTGTTTCGCTCGTAGTTCATTCCGCATTCCGCATTCCGCAATCCGCAATTATAGTTGTCCCGTATCCCCCCACTTCTCCAGCAGTTTCTGGTACTCCGGATCCTGGTATCTTTCCAGGGCAAAGGCCGGCGCATAAGAGGGCAACGGGCTGCCGGTGAGGTGGGCGGCGAGCAGTTCTCCCGCAGCGCAGGAAGCCATGATCCCATATCCGGAGAAGGCGCCCATCAGGTAGGCTCCCTTGACGGGAAGGGGCCCGATCAGGGGGCGATTCTCCCGGGTCTTGGTGTAATAGCCTCCATCCACCACCGGCTTGGGCATACGCCCAAAATACGTGCTCAGCCCCGGAATCATCCCCGCCAGACCCCGAAAGACAATTTCAGGGTAGAATGGATCGACCGTGAAGGGGAAGACGGGCTCCACTGGCCGGACATCATAGGTCCAGAGAGCGAGGACTACGTCGCTGTCCGGTCCTCCCTCGGGGCGGGCGTGCACTCCTGAGGGGAATTCATCCAGAAGATGTTTCGTTTCTGTCGACCGGGCCATCGTGACGCGCTCCTCTTCAGACCACGGCAGCATCGCAGGATCGGTCCAGA
>JAPLIW010000745.1 GCA_026388915.1 Deltaproteobacteria bacterium | reverse complement strand
GTGTGAAAAAATCGAATTAGTTCTTTTTCACGTCATTCCGGCGAAAGCCGGAATCCAGTGTTTTCAAGGATTTACGAACTTACTGGACCCCGGTTTTCACCGGGGTGACGGCTGAAAATCAATTTTTTCACACCTTCGAGGGGGGAGGGGGTGATTTCTTTTGGTTGCGGCCATGCCGCGCTACGGTCTCTGCGTAATCTGTGTAATCTGCGGATAAACCCTGTTTTTCTATATCACTGGACAAGGCCGAAATCAACCTGGCGACGCTCCAGGCTGGCGGCCTCGACGCGGACCCGCACCCGGTCTCCCAGGCGGAAGAGCCGGTTCCCTCTCCTTCCGACCAGGGTATACTTCTTTTCCAGGAATTCATAGTGATCCTCGGGAAGCCGGGTCAGGTGAACCAATCCTTCGATGAAAAAGTCTTCCAGCTCTACAAAGAAACCAAAGGGAACCACTCCCGAGATGTAACCGTTGAACTCCTGGCCCAGCTTGTCCCGCATGAACTGGACCTTTTTGCGGTCCACGATCTCCCGTTCCGCCTCCATGGCCACCCTCTCCCTCTGGGAGGAATGTTCGGCAATCGCCGGAAGCTTTTTCTGCCAGCGCGGGATTCGTTTTTCCGGCATCCCTCCGTGTTGGAGAACTTCCTTGAGGATCCGGTGAACCACCAGGTCCGGGTAGCGGCGGATGGGGGAGGTAAAGTGAAGGTAATGATCCGCAGCCAGGGCGAAATGACCCGGCTTGGTTTCCGAGTAGCGGGCCTGCCTCATGCAACGGAGGAGCAGGTAGTTTATGCTTTTCTCTTCCGACTTTCCCCGCACCCGTTCCAGAAATCTCTGGAAAATCCTGGGTTGGATTTTGGGCTTCAGGGGAAAGGGGTATCCCAAATGCTCGACGAATTCCTTGAATTCCTCCACCTTCTTCGCATCCGGCGCTTCATGGACCCGGTGCAGCGAAGGTGCTTTCTGCCGATCCAGGAAACGAGCCACGGCCTCATTGGCGGCGATCATGAACTCTTCGATGATCTGGTGGCCGATGTGTCTCTCCCTCTTCACGATCTCTTCGATCTGCCCCTGAACATCCAGGATCACTTCGGGCTCGGGGAGGTCGAAGTCGATGGAGCCCCTTTCCATCCGCCTGGCCCGGAGCTTCCGGCACAGGTCAGCCATGGTCCTCAGGTCCTCGGAGAGGCCCGGACGGCGGGCCACCGGTTCCTGTTCGCCGCGCGCCAGCATTTCTTTGACCTGGGTATAGGTCAGGCGGGCACGGCTGTGGATTACGGTAGGGAAAAAGTCCGTCCGGAGAACCCCTCCCTCTTCGTCAAACTCCATCGCGACGGTCATGCAGAGCCGGTCTTCTTCGGGGTTCAGGCTGCAGATCCCGGTGGAGAGAGAGGGAGGCAGCATGGGCAAGGCCCGCTCCGGGAAATAGACGCTGGTTCCCCGCTGGAAAGCCTCCTTGTCCAGGGCCGAATCCTCTTTTACATAATGGCTGACGTCGGCAATGGAGACCCAGAGCTTCATTTTGCCCCCGGGTTCCCGGGAAATCGCCACCGCATCGTCGAAGTCCCGGGCGGTCTCTCCGTCAACGGTCACGAAAGGGATTGCCCGGAGATCTCTCCGTTTTCCCGCCCAGGCTTCCGGAACCACCGGGGGCACCGTGGAGGCCTCTTTCAGCACCGCAGGCGGAAAGGCATCCGGAAGATCATACTTGTGGATGATGATCTCCGAATCCAGGCGGGGGTCCCCCGGGTCGCCCAGGACCTTCAGGACCTTCCCTTCAGGACCCTCTTTCCCGGCCGGATAATGGGTAATCTCCGCCAGGACCATCTGATTCTCCCGCGCGCCCCCGGAAGCTTTTTTCGGGATGCGGATGGGCTGCACGAGCCGCTGTTCATCGGGAACGACCCGGTCCCATCGGGTCCCTTCCTCGTACCTGCCCACCACCCGGCGGTTGGCCCTTTCCAGGACCTCGACGACCCTCGGCGCCTTTCTCCGGCCCCGCTCTTTCCGCGGGAGATGGAGGGCTACCTTGTCCCGGTGCATCAGCTCCTGGACCTCCCGCGGGGACAGGAAAATGTCCGGGAGACCGGAATCTTCGGGAATCAGGAACCCGTATCCATCCCGGTGGGCCTGAACCCGCCCGATGATGACGTTTCCCTGCGGAGGAAGGCCGTAATGCCGCCGGTCCAGTTTCACGATCTTCCGATCGTCCACCAGGGTGCGAAGGGTCTGGCGCAATTCTTTCCGCCGTTCGGGATCCACATCGAGAGTTTGCGCGATTTCGGTCAGAGTGAACGGCTGGCCTTTTCGAGCTCGAATGATGCTCAGGATTTCTTTGGGCGAAAAGGGGGAGGAAGGACGTTTTTTCTTTGGTGATTTTCGCAAATTTTTGTTCAACTTTCTCAGTCGTGGATTAAGATATCAAGTTCTGAATAAAGACCGCAAGTAGTAAATGGTGAGTAGTGAGTTGAAAAAAATCTTTGACCCCTTACCACTTACCCCTCACCCCTTACGGTTTTTAAAAATCGTACCCCGCCTTCTTGTAGTTCTCCATGGCCCGTTCTTTCAGGCGGGCTTTTTCCGGTTTCTCGCTCTCTTTGTCCGCCAGCTCCGCGGCATGGCTGTACATTCCCTTGCTTTCGTAATCGGCCACCTTCCGTTCCACTTCGTCCTGTCCCCGGGCCGAGCCCGGGAGGATGACCCGCGGCCGCGAAATTCTGCGCCGGACCTCCCGGCCGCATTCCGGGCAGGAAGCGAGGGGAGGATCGGAAATCCGCTGTAGGACCTCAAAGACCAAAGAACACTTCCGACATTTTCCGCCGGGAGACGCGGCTTCGTATTCGTAAATCGGCATTTAACTCAACCCCATGCAGAAATTCTTTTACCTCATTATACTGATTTATTCTTTGGATTCAATCGTTCCTCGTAAATCGTTACTGGTTGCTTTTTGCTGATTACTGGTTACCGACAAAGGGCTGGATAGTACTCCTGGAAACGAGTTACCAGCAACCCGCAACCAGCAACTAGCAACGGGTTTAAACCGCCTCCGGCACCGGGTAATCGATGGAGGTCTCGGGGGATGGAAGGGAGGATAAAACTCCATTTTTCTGGCGGGAGAAGACCCTTTCCATCTTTTCAATGAGCGGGGGAAAGGTTTCCGGCTTCAGCGCCGAAAGGCAGATGGCGTCAAAAGCCCGGCTGAGCCTTTGAGCAATCTCCGGATCAAGCCGGTCCGCCTTGTTGAACACCCGGAGGAGGGGAATCTGCTTCAGGTCCAGCTCCTCCAGGATCTTTTCCACCGCGGCCATCTGATCTTCGAACCGGGGATGGCTGATATCGATCACATGCAGGAGGAGGTCCGCGTCTCTCAGCTCCTCCAGCGTCGCCCGAAAGGCATCCATCAGGTCCTTGGGCAGATCCCGGAGAAATCCCACCGTGTCGGTGATGATGGCTTCCCGCTCCCGGGGGAAGCGAAGGCGCCGGGTGGTGGGGTCCAGCGTGGCAAAGAGCTTGTTTTCCACGTAAACCCGGCTCTTGGTCAGCGCATTCAGCAGGGTCGATTTCCCCACGTTGGTGTACCCCACGATGGAGATCACCGGTATCTGATTCTTCTCCCGCTGGAGCCGGCGGACTTCCCGGCTCCGATTCATCCCCTCCATCTCTTTCATCAACCGGTGGATGCGGTCCCGAACCTTCCGCCGGTCAACCTCCAGCTTCGTTTCGCCCGGACCGCGTCCCCCGATCCCTCCGGTCAGACGGGAAAGCCCGCTGTCTTTGGCCGTGAGGCGAGGAAGGAGGTATTTCAGCTGGGCCAGCTCCACTTTGAGCTTTCCTTCCCGGGTATGAGCCCTCTGGGCAAATATGTCCAGGATGAGCTGGGTCCGGTCAATGACCCGCAGCTCGGTGAGGTCGGTGATCGAGCGCATCTGGTTGGGATTCAGCTCCTGGTCGAAGATGAGGAGGTCGGCTCCCTGCTGAAAGGCCCGGATGGAAAGATCCGTCAGCTTCTCCCGCCCCATGAGAAAACGGGGATGAAACTGGTGGCGCCTCTGGCCGAGTTTGTCCAGAACCACGACCCCGGCGGAATCCGCCAGGTCGGCCAACTCGCTGAGCGAGTCCTCAATGGCCCACCTGGGGGCCGAGGACGCGTGAACCAGGATGGCCCGGTCACGTCGGTCCCCCGCTTCCCGCACCCTCTGCGACCGGCTAAACTCCTCCTCCAGGGCCTGTATGATTTCCAGGGCATCTACATCCAGATTGGCCAGCGGCAGGGAGTCCCAGCAGCGCCAGCTCTTTCCCGCCTCATTCATGGGCATCAGGTTGGCCAGGAAAATGTCACCCGGCAGACCGGATTCCAGGACCCCGATCGCCGCCATCAAGTCAAACCGCAGGAGGGCCAGGTCGGCCAGGTCATCATGGCTCAGGGGCTCCCCTCTTAAATGGGTATGAACGCAACGAAGGCCCCGGAGGCGGGGTCCGCTGCCCAGGCGGAAAGCGGAAAGGTCGGGAATCCAGATCCCGGCAGGTCCCCCGACAATGACGTACTGGACGTTTCCCCCCCGATCGATCAAGAGGGCCAGCTGGCGGTTGGTGGCTTGTGACAATTCGGTCAGGGTTCGGGCAAGTTCAGGCGTGATGACGCGCTGCGGCGGGACTCTTCGGTGGTAGAGGGCCAGGATCTTCCTGGTTTGCGAGGGTTTCAGGCCCAGAGTATTCCCGAAAATCTTTTGGATCTTAATGAACCTCCTTCAGGGTTTCTTTTTAAACAGGGCTTCCAGCTTGGCCAGGGCCTCATCCCGTCCCCGGCGCCCCTTCCCCAGGCCGGCTGATTCTTTAAAAGCAAAGTACTCACAGAAATTATTTTTTCCCCGATCGCTCACCCATTCAGCGCTCGGCTCCTGGCATTGATTTTGGGCATATTCATCGTGCAGGCTGCAGTTCAGGCAACAGTGGAGGTCACCGCGGCAATGCGGGCAAATCTCCTGCCGGCTCACCCCGCCCTGAAATTTGACCCCTTTCCCGCAAGCGTGACAGATCCACATGGGTGGATTATACACAAAAATATCTTGAAATGTAAGGATTCTTTAAAGTCTAAAACAGGATAGATCGTTATTCGTTACTCGTTACTCGTTATTTGTTCCGTCTCCCCGTTCATGACAAAAACAGGCAATCGCTAACCTTCAACTGTTCTTATTCCGCATTCCGAATTCCGCATTCCGTATTTTTCAGATGGGTCTCCACGTCGTTCCCCTGGGCCCGTCTTCAAGGGCGATTCCCAGTGCCGCCGCCTCCCGGCGGATTTCATCGGCCAGGGCCCAGTTTTTTTCTTTCCGCGCCCCCTCTCTCCGGGCGATCAGGTCCAGGACCTGCTCTTCTTTCATCCCCTTGGCCCGAAGGAACCTTCGCCGCTGATCGGCAAAATATTCTCCCGGATTCACCTGGAAGAGACCCAGGATCTTTCCCGCGGTCAGGAGGCAATCCTTTCCCTGGCTCAGGAGAGCCGCGGCCGCCGGGTCTTTCCGAAACCCCTTGTCCGCCAGCACCCGGTTCAGCATCCGGGCAAGGTCATGAAGGTACCCGAGGGCCTGAGCGGTGTTGAAATCATCCTGCATGGCTTCGCTAAAGCTATGCCGGGCCGCGGAGATCTTCTCGAAAACTTCTTTGGCCGCTCCCTTGAGCCCGGCGGCGTTCGGAGAGGGAATCTCCCCCTTGGCGGACAAAAACTCCTCGATGCCCATCAAGGCGGTGTAGAAACGGTCCAGGCCCGCGCCGGCCTCGACCATATGCTGGGGGGAGAAATCCACCGGGCTGCGGTAGTGGTTGGAAAGAAGAAAGAGACGCACGGCCTCCGAATGGTAATCCTGAAGCAGGTCCCGGATGGGAAGGATGTTCCCCAGAGATTTGGACATCTTCTCCTGATTGATGTTCACGAATCCGTTGTGCACCCAGTAGCGCACGAAGGGCTTACCGGAGGCCGCCTCCGACTGGGCGATTTCATTCTCATGGTGGGGGAAGACCAGGTCCTTGCCCCCTCCGTGGATGTCAAAGCTCTCCCCCAGGTAGCGCTGGCTCATGGCCGAACATTCGATATGCCATCCCGGCCTTCCCTTTCCCCAGGGGCTTTCCCACTCAGGCTCCCCCGGCTTGCTGGCTTTCCACAGGGCGAAATCCAGGGGGTTCTTCTTTCTCTCATCCACTTCCACCCGGGCGCCGGCTTTCATCTCTTCCAGGTCCCGCCCGGAGAGCTTCCCGTAAGTGCCGAATTTTTCCACCGAGAAATAGACATCCCCATCGACGACGTAAGCAAATCCTTTGTCCACCAGCTTCTGGACGAGGGCGACAATCTGGGGAATGTTTTCGGTGGCCTTGGGCTGGTGGGTGGGTTTCTCCATGCCCAGGGCTTCCATATCCTGCCCATGCTCCCGGATGTAGCGCTCCGCGATGACCTGGCTGGATACCCCTTCCTGATTGGCCCTTTTGATGATCTTGTCATCCACGTCCGTGTAGTTTTGAACGTAGGTCACTTGGTAATTTAGGTGACGCAGGAAGCGGTAGATGACGTCGAAGACCACGGCCGCCCGGGCGTGGCCGATATGGCACCGGTCGTACACCGTGACCCCGCAGACATACATCTTCACCTTCCCCTCTTCCAGGGGAATGAACTCCTCTTTCTTGCCAGTCAGGGTATTGTAGATGCGAAGAGACATAGCAATCTCATGGAATGTTGGAATACTGGAATAATGGGTAAAAACCAAACCTCATCTTTAATCCTTATTTCTGAACCCATCATTCCATCATTCCAGGTCTTTTTTTAACCCATCGTTCCATCATTCCAATATTCCAATATTCCGGCTTTTATAGCGGACTTCGATTCTCCAGCGATTTGCTCAGGGTGACCTCATCGATATACTGCAGGTCCCCTCCCATGGGAACCCCGCGGGCGATGCGTGTCACCCGGATATTCAGGGGCTTGATGATCTGGGAAAGATACTGCGCCGTTGCTTCTCCCTCCACCGAAGGGTTGGTCGCCACGATGACTTCTTTTACCTCTCCCCCCTGCAAACGGGTGAGAAGCTCGTTCACCCTCAGGTCCTTGGGCCCTACCCCTTCCAGGGGCGAAAGGACTCCATGGAGCACATGGTAGAGGCCCCGGAATCCCCCGCTCTTTTCCAGGGCTATCAGGTCTTCCGGGCTGCTGACCACGCAGAGGAGCTCCCGGTTCCGTTTCGGGTCCTGGCAGAGGCGGCAGGGGTCCTGGTCGGTCAGGTTGTAACACTGACCGCAGAAGCGGATCTTTTCTTTCACCTCCAGGATGGCCCGGGCGAGCCCTTCGGCGTTTTCCCGAGAGCCCCGCAGGATATGCATGGTTAGCCGGGAAGCGGTCTTCTCCCCCACTCCGGGAAGTTTGGAGAGCTCCTGAATCAGACGGTTGATCGGCTGGGCATGCTGGACGGTCATGGCCGGCTCACATCAAGCCGGGGATGTCGATCCCCCCGGTGAGTTTTTTCATCTCTTCGGACACCATCTCCTGCGCCTTCTTCAGGGCCGCGTTGACCGCGGCCACGATCAGGTCCTGGAGCATCTCCACATCTTCCGGATTGACCACTTCCTTTTCAATTTTGATGGATAGGAGTTCCTGGCGGCCGTTGGCCACGGCAGTCACCATCCATCCGCCCGCCGAAGCCTCTGCGGTCCTGGCCGCCATCTCCTCCTGCACCTTGAGCATCTTGGAATGGAGCTGCTGGGCCTGCCGCATGATATTTCCGAATCCCTTGGCCATTGCCGCCTCCTCATCGATTTTTGATCTCCACGACCCGTCCCCCGAAGACATTGATCGCATCCCGGACCAGGGGATGGTTCAGAGTCTCCTCTTCCTTCTCCCGCTTTGAATTCTTCTTCTCCCCCGGGCTTTCCGGGACCGGCCCCCGGGGCAGGGCCCCCGGGTTGACGCCGGTTACTTTGACTCGCAGGTTCCGCTTGAAGAACTCCTGGGACAGATTCCGCAGAAAATTCAGGTTGTCCGTCTCCTGCATTCGTTCCAGGTAAAAGGACTTTTCCGGGTAACCGACCTCCAGCCGGCTTTCCTCCAAAATCAGGGGCCGGCCGTGTTCCAGAAGGGAAGCAAAGGGGGGTTTTTTCTTCTTGGCGAAACTGACAAACTCCTTCCACCTTTCCTGGTTCTCCCCGGAAAGCCCCCCGGCCGTCTCTCCCCCTGCCTCCTCCGCCGGACCGGCCGCTTCCGGAACCTCTTCTGCTTCTTCTTCCGCTTCTTCCACTTCTTCCGGAACAGCAGGCCGCTTGGCGGGTGCACGGGCGGCGGGCAGGGAGGGGGCCGGAATGGCGGTTACCCCTCCGGCGAGGAGCCGCTCTTCCATGACCTGCAATTTTTCCAGGACTTCTTCCACCGAGAGAACCGGTTTCCTCCGGGCCACCCGGGTCAGGGTCATCTCCAGGATGAGCCGGGGAAAGGCGGACCGGGCCGCTTCTTCGTGGGCCGCCAGGAGGGCCCGAAAAAGGGCGTGGAGCTCCTCCCGGGAAAATTTCTCCGCCTGGACGGCGAGATCCCGGATTTCTTCCTCGGGCAGGTCAATGAGGCCGGAAGCTTCTCGCGGCCCCTGGGGAAGAAGCTTCAGCACCAGAAGGTCCCGCAGGAGCTGGGCCAGCTCCCCGCAAAACTCCTTGAGGTCGTATCCGAAGGTGTACACCTCCTCCACGATCTGCAGCAGGCGCTCCCGATTCCCTTCGGCCAGGGATTGAATCGTTTCATGGAGAATTTTGCGGTCGATGATCCCCAGGGCTTCGATGACCTCTTCCTCGGAAACCTTCGGCCCGCTGAAGGAAAAAACCTGGTCCAGGAGGCTTTGGGCATCGCGCATGGACCCCTGGGCCTGCCGGGCGATGAGGTGGAGGCCGGGGTCGCTCACTTCCATCCCTTCCTCAGAGGCGATTTTCTTCAATTGATCGAGGATCGAGGAGGAGGGGATCCGTTTAAAGTCATACCTCTGGCAGCGCGAGAGGATGGTGAGGGGGATCTTGTGCGGCTCCGTGGTGGCAAAGACGAAGATCACATGGGGAGGCGGTTCTTCCAGGGTTTTCAGGAGGGCGTTGAAAGCCTCGGTGGTCAGCATGTGAACTTCGTCGATGATGTAGATTTTGTATTTGTTCTTGGAAGGAAGATACTTCACATTCTCCCGCAGTTCCCGGATCTCGTTGATCCCCCGGTTGGAGGCCCCGTCGATCTCCAGTACATCCACCGAGATCCCGTCCTTGATCTCCTGGCAGAAGCTGCAGTGACCGCAGGGATGGGGCGTCGGGCCTTCCTGGCAGTTCAGGGCTTTGGCCAGGATGCGAGCTACCGAGGTCTTTCCCACACCCCGCGATCCGGCGAACAGGTAAGCATGGGCCACGCGTTTTGTGGCGATGGCATTCTGCAGGGCCTGGGTGATGGGCTTCTGCCCGACGACATCTTCGAAGGTTTGGGGGCGATACTTCAGGGCTAGGACTTTATAGGACATCTCGACTTCCAGGCATAGGGCAAAGCGCATAGCCCATAGCCACCCTCTTTCCTCTTGGCGCTATGCTCTATGCGCTCCGCTGTTTATGGGGGTGATAGCCAGGCTCCCCTGCGGCACACGAAAGAAGTTACGACCGCTGCTTCCTTCCGGATCTGACGGGGTTAGTAACGTTTCGTTGCGCAGGACCCGGCTATCATAAAAATTTTATTGGGACACAGATAAACACAGAGAAAACAAATGAGTCAGAACATGGATTGATTTCAAAAAATAGTTCCAAATACTTCTGCATTTTTCTTTAAAATCTGCGTTTATCTGTGTCCAATTATAATTTTTTGTGGCGCCGTGAACTACGTTGAGTTCACGGCTGCCACGAACCCTACGTGGTTAGTGGCGGAGAGAGAGGGATTCGAACCCTCGGTCCCGCTTTTGGCAGAACACACGATTTCCAGTCGTGCACCATCGGCCAGCTCGGTCATCTCTCCGCAACTGCAAAAATTCAAATTAGTGGGACACAGATAAATACAGATGAACACAGAGAAAAAACTATCGAGTAATTTTAGATTTCAATTATATTTTTCAAATCTGTGTTTATCTGTGTCCAATTCAATCCTTTTGGCGGAGAGGGTGGGATTCGAACCCACGTGAGAGCTTTTGGCCCCCAAGTCGATTTCGAGTCGACCCCGTTACGACCACTTCGGTACCTCTCCGTACAACGACCACTTTTAACCACAGAGCACACAGCGCGGCGCAGCCGCAGCCAAAAACAGGTCATCCTTCTGGAAGAGTTTTGCTCAGGGTTACGGGTGATCCCGGAAATCCCCCCTTCGCCCCCCTTTTCTAAAGGGGGGTTGGGGGGGATTTCAGAGATGCGTTTCCCACCCAAAAATTCTTTACAAAATTTAGAGAGTCTGCACGTTAGTAGTACAGAGAACACAGAGAAAATGAAATATAAATAATAGAGGTTCTTGCAAAGGTCACTTCATCCGTCATTCCGGCGAAAGCCGGAATCCAGTTATTTCAAGATGTTCTGGACCTCGGCTTTCGCCGGGGTGATGATCCAACAGACCTTCTACGAGATTATCAATTTGGTTCTTTTAATTTAACCCTCTGCGTCCTCTGCGTTCTCTGCGGTTAAATTTTTCTGTCGTCGTTCCCGGAAGAAGCGTTGCAGGAGTTCCCGGCACTCTTCCTGAAGAATCCCCGAAGCCACCTCCACCCGGTGATTGAGCCGGGGGTCTTCCAGCAGAGAAAAAAGGGAGGAAACGGCGCCCCCCTTGGGATCTTCAGCTCCGAATACCAGGCGACCCACCCTCGCCTGGAGAATGGCCCCCGTGCACATGACGCACGGCTCGAGGGTCACATACAGAGTGCTGCCGGGGAGCCGATAATTTTTGACTCGCGCCGCCCCTTCGCGAAGGGCAAGAATCTCTGCGTGAGCCGAAGGATCGGCCATGGAGATGGGGCGGTTTCGACCGCGCCCGATGATTTCTCCTCCCAGGACCAAAACCGCCCCGATGGGTACTTCCCCTTCTTTTCCGGCCATCCCGGCCTCTTCAAGGGCAATCCGCATGAACTGCGCGTCTTCGCTGTCCAAAGGCCGAAGATCGATGGTCGGCTCTCCGTATTCCTTCCCGGCGGGGAAATTACCTGGCGAAAGGGGACCCTCTGGGTGACGAATCCTTTTGAAAAAATTCATTTTCTTTATATCATGTTCCCGCCTTTTGTCAAGGCCCGGCAAATGCGGAATTCGGAAGAAAAAACTTAACCGCAGAGATCGCGGAGCACGCAGAGATATAAACGACCAAAGGCCAAGGTGCAAGGAAAAAAGGGGGTCATTTCCAACGCTTTCCGCAAGCCTAAAACTCCCGAGGGACTTTCAGAAAAGGATCTCTGCGTTCTCCGCTTCCTCTTTGTTCACCCTCTTGTCTTCATATGCGGAGCAGCGAGGGGAAGAAAGAGCTTGATTCCCAAAAGGAGAAAAGAACCCCAAACCGCAGAGATACGGGAGGACGCAGAGAGGATGACTGGAAAATTGGAGTGATGGAATATTGGGAAACCCATTGTATTACCAACCATTCCATTCCTTTTTTCTGTTTAAACTCTGCGGTCTCTGCGTACTCTGCGGTTAAATTTTTCTTGCGCCTTTCGAATTTGAAATCGCTTGCCCTGGCACCTTTTTTTTGTTAGCTTAACTCGTGATGAACACGCCCAAAAACATTCCCGAGATTGCCCTGATAGCCGATGACCTGACGGGATCCCTGGACACGGGGCTCCAATTCCGGAAAAAAGGGCTGATCACCATCGTTCCCCTCGACTGGAACCAGCCCCCGCCCAAAGCCCAGGCGTTGGTTCTCAATACCAACAGCCGCAATCTCCCGGGAGACGTTGCTTACCGCAGGGTTTATCGAATCTGCCGACGGCTAAAAGCCGGGGGAATTTATAAAAAAATTGACTCCACCATGCGGGGCAACGTGGGAAAAGAGGCCCTGGCGATCCTGAACGCCCAGAGAATCGCCAAAGCCGTTGTGGTGCCCACCGTGCCGGTAATGGGCCTGGCGGTGGAAGGGGGAATTCTCCGGGTTCACGGGACCCCGCTGCTGAAGACCGCCTATGCCCGGGACCCCTTTCATCCTATCTGGACATCCAGGGTTTCCAGTTTACTGGAGAAAGAAACCGGAGAACAAGTGGGCTTCATCGGAATCGAAGAAGTGAGAAGAGGAGCTTCCCATCTGGCTCAAAAGATCCAAGAGACTCCGGCGCGCCTCCTGTCGCTGGATGCGGTTTTGCAATCCGATTTGAAGATCATCGCCCAGGCCTGCAACCTCCTGTCCGGCCGGGTTCTCCCCTGCGGCTCGGTGGGACTCGCCGATGAACTGAATCTTACTGTCCGCCGTTCATCCAGGAAGCTGAGGAAAAAGGGGCCCCGGCGCCCCCTCCTGATCATCTCCGCCAGCCGCAATCCCACGACCGCCGACCAGATCGAGATGGCCAGGAATCATTCCCGTTTTCCCCTGGTGGAACCGGACCTGGGCCGTTTAACGAATCCCCGGACTTCAGGATCGGAGGCCAAAGCAGCCGCTCAAAACCTCGTGGAGGTTCTTGCGAAGGGAGACGGCGCGATTCTCACCACGACGTTTCAGAAGCATCTTCCCGGAAAAGAAACGATGATCCCCAGGATCCTGGGAAAGGCGGCGGTTCACCTCCTGGGAAAGGTCCGGCTTGGGGGCCTCGTTCTTACCGGAGGAGACCTGGCCATGGGGGTTTGCGAGCGGCTCTCCTCTTCGGCCCTGCTTATTGAAGAAGAGGTTTTGCCGGGAATTCCCTGCAGTATTTTAACGGATGGGCCCTTCAAGGGACTCCGTACGGTAACCAAAGCGGGGGGGTTCGGCGAAAAAGACGCCCTCTGGCGGATCATCCAGTACCTGCGAGGAAATCATGAGAAAGAAAGCTAAAGTTCCCATTGCCATTACCATGGGCGACGCCGCCGGAATCGGCCCGGAGATTATTGTCAAAGCCCTGGAGCGCAAAGACCTGCGCCGGAAAGCCCTTCCCATCGTCATCGGGGACGCCGGGACCATGGAGCAGGCCCTTTCCATAGCCAAAAGCGATTTAAAAATTCAGCCCATCGCGCAGGTCGAACAGGCCCAGGACGACCCGTTGCTGATCCCCGTTCTGGATTTGAAGAATATCGACCTCCCCAGGCTGAAACACGGGAAGGTGGACCCCATGCCCGGCAAAGCGGCGGTCGAGTACATCCAGAAAGCCGTAGCCCTGGCCCTGGAAGGCAAGGTGGGCGCCATCGTGACCGCGCCCATCCACAAAGAGGCCATCAACAAGGCCGGGTTCCACTATGCCGGCCACACCGAGCTCCTGGCCCATCTCACCAACACCAAGGAATACGCCATGCTCCTGGCTCATGGGCCTTTCCGCGTATCCCATGTAACCACTCATACCTCCATGAGAAAGGCCTGCGACCGGATCAAGAAGGACCGGGTCTTCACGGTTATCCGCCTGACCTACGAAGTTCTGAAACAGCTGGGAATCGAAAACCCCCGTATCGGAGTCGCCGGCCTGAACCCCCATTCCGGGGAAGAAGGTCTCTTCGGGGACGAAGAAAAAACCGAAATAACCCCGGCCATCGAAGAGGCGAAAAAATTGGGGTGGATTGTGGACGGTCCCGTCCCGCCCGACACGGTCTTCACCAAGATGAAGGGCAAACAGTATGACGCCGTGGTAGCCATGTACCATGACCAGGGGCATATCGCCGTGAAACTGGTTGGGTTCTCCATGAAACCCGGGGGCAAAGAATGGGACAAGATGAGCGGGATCAACATGACCATGGGCCTGCCCATCATCCGCACTTCCGTGGACCACGGCGTGGCCTTCGG
>JAPLIW010000110.1 GCA_026388915.1 Deltaproteobacteria bacterium | reverse complement strand
AGAAAACCAACCCATGGATGGCCCATCCAGCGTCCGGTGGACGTGGTCGTAATTGTCATACACAAAGGGAAGCATGACCACGGAGAAGGCCTTTACATACTTATCCAACGCTCCCTGGGTCGGCAGGCTCATGTCGATGGCTCCGAGTCTCACCTGCTCGGCCTGCTCCGGCGGGGATCCCAGGACATTGGCCGGGTAGATGGCGATCTTCACCTGCCCCTTGGTCCGCTCCTCCACTTTGGCGGCAAACTGCTTGGCCGCCAGGTGGCCCGGGTGGGTTTCTTCGGCATAATGGGCGAACTTCATCTGGATGACCTGTGCCTCTGACCCCTGGATCAAGCCCAGGAGAAACAGAACGGCCAGACCGGTGATCCCGATCACTCGATACATCGTCTTCATGGCTACCTCCTTTGGTTGGGATTTGGGAATTTTATTGCACTTATTTCCTGTGTTTTTTCATCAATTCTAAATAGTCCTCTCGCGGCGGGGAAAAGATATCGATCCCTTTGAAGCCTGTGGGGGTGCGGCCTCCGTGTTCGGCGTTGGGAGGATGGACGCACACGTCTCCAGCCTTCATCACAAAAGTCTCTCCCTCCACCACATGCTCCTCGGACCCCTCTAGGATGATCAGAATTTGCTCCGCGGGATGGCGGTGGAGAGCAAAGGTGGCCCCCGGGGGCTGTTCGATAAAACTGAGGAGGATGTTCTTCCCCGCCAGGAACCGGGTGGAGACTTTGTCCGTCAGGGGGACCAGGGGGATATCCCGGATGGAAAAATAATACTTCGATTTTTTCTCGGCCATCTATCGCTCCTTTCTGCGACTGTATTTATTCTCCGCCATTTTCTCAAGGCCTTCCAGATAACCCAACCGGCTCGAGATCAGGGAGGCTGCGTTTCGGACTTCCTTCACCACCCGGCGCTCCAGAATGGTTCCAATTTTTTTCTGCGGCCCGGACACGCTGAGGGCCGCAATCACCTTACCCAGATGATCCCGGATGGGGGCGGCAATGCACTCCACATCTTCTTCGATTTCCCGGTTGTCCAGCGCAAACCCCTGCCGCTGGACCTGATTCAGTTCCCGGGTCAATTTCTTCTTCGAGGTGATGGTGCGCGGGGTGAAAGCCTGGAGCCGAATCTGGTCCATCATCCCAAGGCGCTCTTCCGCCGGGAGAAAAGCGAGCAGCACTCTTCCCAGGGCGGTGCAATGAACGGGACCCCGCTGCCCGATCTTGGAAATGACCCCCAGGCTCCGGGGAGAATCCACCTTGTCTAAGTACAGGATTTCGGTTCCGCTGAGAATCGCCAGGTGGACGGTCTCTTGGACCTTTAAGGATAGAGCATCCATGATCGGTTTGGCCGCCTGGGCTAAATCGACCCGTCGCAGGTAGGCGCTTCCAATCTCAAAAGCGCCCAACCCCAAAGCGTATTCACCCGTCTTCTCATCCTTTTCCACGAACCCGCATTTTTCCAGGGATAACAGAATGCGGTACGTGGTGGACCGGTCCAGGTGAAGGCGCCTGGCCACCCCGCTGATCTTAAAGCTGGCCCGCTCCGTGGAGAGGCATTTTAAGATGCCGCCCGCCCGGAGAATGGAATTGATCAGGTATCGCTCATTCATAGCAGTGTTTCATTATTACAACAAGCGTGTAAATAGCAAAACAGCAAAAATTAGTCAACTCAAAAATGTTCCTTCTCCAGGATGATTTCATTTTCCCCCGGATTCGGCTCAGCCCGCAGACCCGAAGATACAAGGGGGCGGAAAACCGTGCTATCGGATTTCCCCCCGGGGGGACAGCCTAAATAACGAATTTTGCTGGAGAATCTTTTGAAGTTCTGGAGGACGAGTGCCGATGAGCTGGGCATAGTGGTTCTCCAAAATACAATCTATCTCATTGAAATGATTAAAATTATCAACTACCTCTGCCGGCAGCCGAAAACCAACCTCATGGGAGTGGGGATCGTCTCCGTCATCCTGATTGGGTATGCCAACCACCATGCCGGGCTGGAGATTTCAGCCTCCATCTTTTATCTGTTGCCGGTAGCGCTCGTGAGCTGGTGTGCCGGGAGGAGAGAAGGAGGATTTATCGCCTCAGCCAGTTCAGTGGCCTGGTATGTGGCCGACTGGTGCGCAGGGCGGGAATATTCCCATCCCCTCATCTATTACTG
>JAPLIW010000426.1 GCA_026388915.1 Deltaproteobacteria bacterium | reverse complement strand
TAATATTCGACGGGAAGATTTAAAAGGGCCCGGGGATGCTTCCTGTCGTTCGGCTGGTCCGGGTCCTTTGATTTTTTGCTCCAATCCGTTCTTCTGCGCATACTGTTCCCCTGATTCTCCCCATGGAGGGCTCGCTGAATCTATTGCCATCCGTCAGTCGAGATAGCAAGCTGAATGCCAACAAGGTGGGTCGAGTTTTATTCAAGATTTTTCAATAGGCCTCTCCAATTATGGCCAGCAGCGGAACCGGAATGACAAATTTGGACAGGCAGAGCCGATCCTATTTAGCAGATTTATTTCCAATCTGCAAGAAAAAATTTAGCCTCCATTCCCCCGTCCTTTCCGTTTTCTTCAAAAGGAGGGGTGGAGAGGAGATGGGGTTATCGCGCCTAACGCCGGGGCGGGATTGCCCGCCATGACCCAGGGGGGTCACGGCCTCATTTCATTCTTCCGTCCAGAATGCTTTTCTCTCCTCCGGCGGGGGTGTAAATCCAGAACATGCGGAGTGGAATCCGGCCGGTGTTTTTGATCTGATGGGGGATTTGAGGCTTCAGGAAAATCACCGTCTCCGGTTCCACGCCCTGACTTTCATCCCCCACCCGCACCTCGCCCTCCCCGGAAACGATGATCCAGGTTTCATGCTCCCTTCCGTGGCTGTGGAAGCTGCTGGATTCCCCCGGGGGAAGGATGGTCATTCCGATGGCCAAACCCTCCACGTCTTCTTGCAGGCTGGGCGAAAGGAGGACTTTCAGCTCCCGGGGGTGAGGGGGAGGAGTGAGATACCCTTTGGCTTCACTTGGCCTGGCGATAATCATGTTTCCCTCCTTGCGGCTTTCAGGAAGTGCATTTTATGCCCGACGAGTTCCAGCGCTTCCAGAAGGGCGATATTGACGGGATATTTTTCCTGTCCCAGTTGGGGATGAATCATGGCGACTTTTCGGGAAAAATCGGGCATGAGGGGAAAGGGAAGGTCTTCGCGGATTTTTTTATTCACTCGCTCGGCGACCCCCCAATGCAGCTCTTTCAGGGGCGCACAGAGGGCGATAACGGGCTTGCCGTTCTTATCCACGGTTGCGGAAAACCCGAAGAGACGACAGATGAGCGGCCGAAAGTGGTAATAGCTGCATCCGCCAGAAAGCTCATCGGGGGGATTGGGATTCAACAAGATGCACGGCGCCTCCGGGTGAATCCCTTCCAGTTTCTCCAAAATCTCTGGCGCCCGGCCTTCCTCCCAGAAGTGAAGGCTCAGCGGGAGCATCTCGAAAATGGAGGCTTCTACGAATTTGGCCGTAGCGCAGCAAAAGGTACACTTCCGGAGGCATTCAATGCCGGCGCCCCTCTTGAAGTTGGCGATCTGTCGCTCCAAGTCGGCGTAGACCTCAGAGAGTTGATCGAGCCCGGGGAAGCAGACCTCCAACCTACGGCCGCCGGCGTTTTTTTTACGTTGATCATTCATGGGAAAATGAGACCCGTTGGTTCCGTCCCCCCTGGGGCCCGTTCCTTTAGTCCGGTAAGGCCGGAACATCCCATCGAAGGAATCCCGGGCCTTCCGTTTCAGCCTTGCTCTTTCATATTGGAAGATGGACGCTGGAAATTCAACGGTAAAATTTTGGGACGGAAAACGAGTAGGGATCGGGCAACCCAGTTGATCCGGGAACGAAAGGGGGGGAACTTCCTTACGGAGGAGTCGAAGCGGGCCAGGAAAGCTCGGCTTCGAAACGCAGCCATTCAAAGGCCGCCTTTTTCCCGGGGTCCAGGTCGGTCAGACGATAGTCCAGGATCGTCAGTTGGCCCCGGCCAAAGCGTTTGACCTGCTCGATCTCTTCAGCCGTTGGGGAGGTCTTGGCCTCAGGTCCGGCAATGGTCTTTCCCACGGCAGGGGAATAGATGAATTCCCGAACCAGGCCGGGGGCGTTGACGTTTTTTTCTCCGGCCTCGTTCGGCCCAGTGTTGTCTTGGTTGCGAAAATGCCAGCCTTCGATGTCCCGCGGATTGGGAATGAAGTGGAAGGGAGGGGTCAGGCGAGAGATCTCTTCCGTGGCCCTCGAGTCGCGGATCACGATCG
>JAPLIW010000467.1 GCA_026388915.1 Deltaproteobacteria bacterium | reverse complement strand
AAAAACTCCCATTAAAGACCTTCCATCATCCTGCTGGACAATCTCGCATTCAAAATTGATGGCCCAAATGAACCGGTTCTTATGTATGATCCCCGGAGAAATGCGATATAATGGGATAAATTCTTGATTTTTGGAGGCTATTGAATCCAGATGAATTCTTTGTGTTCTCGGTACTACGCTGGTGTAAAGCCGTTAGGTTTTATTAAGATTTTTTCATGAATCTTTATCCGTATCCGTGTTGATCCGTGTCCTATTCAGTCTTTTATCTTTAAGTCTTTTGCAGATATAAAATCTGTGTTCATCTGTGTCCATCTGTGTCCAATATAAAATTTTTGGTTGCGGCTTTGCCGCGCGGTGCCCTCTGTGGCTAAAAAAATATGAAACCGATTATCGCCATTGTGGGCCGGCCCAACGTGGGCAAATCGACCTTCTTCAACCGCTTGGTCGGACAGCGCAAAGCCATCGTGGAGGACCAACCCGGCGTCACCCGGGACCGCAACTACGCGGAGGCCTCCTATGAAGATCATCCCTTTATCTTGATCGACACCGGCGGTTTTGAGCCCACCTCCAGCGAGCGCATCCAGCAGCAGATCAAGGAACAGGTGGAAGTGGCCATCCGAGAGGCCGACCTGATCCTCTTCCTCATGGATGGGAAAGAAGGGTTGAACCCTACCGACGAAGAAGTCGCCGGATACCTGCGGAAAGTCACCAAGCCTACCTTCTACGTCGTGAACAAGATTGACGGGGAAAAGCTTGAGGATGGGGTCCCGGATTTCTACCGTCTGGGAGTTTCCCCTCTCTACTCCATCTCCGCCGAACACGGGCGCGGCATCGGGGACCTGATGGACGAAGTGATCAAGGTCCTCCCCTCAACTCCGCCGGAGAAAGAGAGGATCGAGGAGGGAGTCCGGGTGGCGATCGTGGGCCGGCCCAACGTGGGGAAATCCTCCCTGCTGAACAAACTCATCGGCCGTTCCCGGGCCATCGTGGATTCGACCCCCGGCACCACGCGGGATACCCTTGACACCCCTCTGCTCCGCGAAGGCCGCAGGTATGTTTTCATCGATACGGCGGGGATTCGCCGGAAGAGCAAGGTCACCGAGCGGGTGGAGAAATATTCGGCCATCAAAGCGCTGAAAAGCCTGGAGCGGTGCGATGTGGCTTTGGTCCTGATCGACGGGTTCGAGGGCCTCACCGAGCAGGATGCCCGGATCGCGGAATTCGCTGAAGAGAGCGGGCGAGCGATGATCCTGGTGGTCAACAAATGGGACTTGGTGCAAAAAGAGACGCGCACCATGGAGGAATTCAAAGAGAGGATCCGGCGGGAGGTGAAGACCCTGGATTACGTGCCCATCCTATTCATCTCCGCCTTGACCGGCCAGCGGGCGAGCCGGATCTTTCAAGTCATCGACGAAGTGGTTGCCGAATACCGGAAACGGATCACCACGGGAGAACTAAATACCTGGCTGAGGGAAGCGGTGCAAAGCTACCCTCCTCCTGCTTTCCACAATCGCCCGGTGAAACTCCTCTTCATTTCCCAGGTATCGACGGCCCCTCCGACTTTCATTCTTTTCGTTAACGAACCGATGGGCCTGGGAGAATCCTACCAGCGCTACCTCCTCCGCCGCCTCCGGGAAAAGCACGGCTTTGCCGGGACGCCCCTTCGGCTCTTTCTAAAAAGGAGAAAAAAAGAAAAGACCTAATCGGACGCGGATGAACGCGGATCACCACTGATAAAAAGATAACAAAAAAACCAAATAATTTTTCTCGCAGAGCCCGCAGAGTTGAGGGCCCGCAAATAAATAGTCTATCCAGCCACGGCTATATCTTGACGTCTTCGAGTTTGACTCCCCGCCCGGAGTGGATGCTTTGCCGCGCGCGTTCAATACGCGCCAGGAAGCGAGGGTCATGCTCCAACCGATAATCAAACCAGTCGTCTTCTGACGCGAAGCCGATCAAAATGCCTGCTGGCTTTCCATGCCGGGTAATGATGACTTCTTCCTTCTCGGCCAAGCGCAAATATTTGGACAAATCGTCTTTGACTTCATTCAGGGCTGCCGTTTTCATAAGATTCACCTGCCTTTTCAAGCCATTCTTCTGCTTCATCCTTTGGAACAATCGCCAAAACCTCGACCGTATTCCCTGTCACATCATAAAATATTCGCATACCGCCGACGCGCAACCGATATTGTGGGCGAGATAATCCCCGCAGGCGCTTAATGCGGCTTTTGCTGGTTTTTCCCGGCTCATGGCGTAGGTGTTCTTCAATTGCGTCTCGGGCCACAGCGCGGATATCCGCCCTCAAGTCACCCAGATCATCCATGGCCTCAGGAGAGAGAATGATTTCGTATCTCATTCTGGCTATATTATAGCCAGAATGAGCAAAAAGGGCAAATCAATTTGCTGGGCACGGGCACGGTGAGTTTCCAGTTGGCAAAATTTTCCCAGGGCTTGATTTCAGTTAAGCAATAAGAATTGAGAAGCTGAGGGTCAAGCCTATTTTTTTAGCACGTGAATTGGGAACCAACCAGTTGCCAAGAAAATAGACTTGCCCCCCTTCCGTATCATGGCCTGGCCTTGGCTCTAATCTCCATGCGCCATCCGGGCTGATCTAAGCTGAACCACTTTGTGACCTCCATAAAGAGCCTCAATCTTGGCTTTTGGACCTGGAGGGCATGGCCGCCGCCGGGCACAGAGTTCAACATTTCTCCCGGAAATCGGGATAGGGGAAGGTCTCACGACCTTCGCCCTCCCACACCACCGGGCATACGGGTCCGTACCCGGCGGTTCATATAGCCTTGCCTAATGCCTGGTGCTGATTCAACAGGCCCGAGAATCCTTTTCCTGCCAAGAAGCGATTGGATAAAGCGATCTTCAACGGTTTCATATTGGACAACGCCCAAGGCCCTTTGCGGGATGCTGCTACCATCCGGGCCTGATCGTCATTTACACCCAACCGAAGGAGATTCTTATACCGGGTGTGGCAGTTATTGATCCACTGTTTGGCCACGAAACATCGCAACCTTCTCCGAATCCAGCTATCCAGGTCCTGAAGAACACTCAGCGTCTCCACAAGGCGGAAATACCCCATCCATCCCCGCAGGTATTCCTGCAACTCCTCGATAACCTGTGTTAACGAGATCCCTCGGGATCGCCTTGTAATCTCCCGGACCCGATCCTTAAACCGGTCCAGAGACTTACCGGTCGCTTTGACCTTCAGGGTCTTCCCGGAGGTGAAGCCAAATCCCAGAAAACCCCTCTCGTGGTAGCGGGCCACTGCGCTCTTCTCCCGATTCACCCGGAGCTTTAACCGCTTCCACAGAAACCCCTCGACGGATGTAAATACCCGTTCTCCGGCACGCTGCGATTTCACATAAATGTTCGCATCATCGGCGTACCGGCAAAACCGGCACCCTCTCCGCTCCAGCTCCCTATCCAACTCATCCAGAAGAATATTACTGAGCAACGGCGATAGAGGACCCCCCTGGGGCGTCCCTTCCCACCGCTCCTGTACC
>JAPLIW010000062.1 GCA_026388915.1 Deltaproteobacteria bacterium | reverse complement strand
CGGAAATTCTGGGATACGGCGGCTGGGACTTTGCGGTCATCGACATGGAGCACGGGGTATTTGATTTCCCCCTCGTTGAACAGTGCGTCCGGGCGGCCCGGTGTTCCAACGTTACCAGCCTGGTCCGAATCCCGGAGCCCACTCCGTCGAATATCATGCGGGTCGTGGATGCCGGCGCTGAAGGAGTCCAGATCCCCCAGGTGGAAAGCGCGGAAACGGCCGAGGCGGCCTGCCGGGCGGCCCGCTATTTCCCGGAGGGAAACCGGGGGCTCTGCAGTTTCGTCCGGGCCGCAAACTACTCGGCCGTCCCCCCCGAGGAGCACCTTCCCTCCTCCAACCGGGAAGTCCTGACCGTCCTCCACATAGAGGGGGAGAGGGCGGTGCGGGAAATCGAGGCCATCATCGAAACCCCGGGGTTGGACGTGGTTTTCCTGGGTCCCTGGGATTTGTCGCAATCCCTGGGGGTCCCCGGAAAAACCAAGGACCCGCGGGTCGTAGGACTGATGGAAAAGGTGATTTCCCTCTGCCGGGAAAAGGGGGTCGTCTCCGGCACCTTCGTGCGCTTCGTGGACGAGGCCAAATACTGGATCGACCGCGGCGTCCAGTACATGATGCTCTCCACCGATGCCGGATTGCTGCTTCAGGTGAGCCGGGAGAGGCTGGAAGGACTGCGAAAGCTCTGCGGCTAATCTTTCGCCCGCATGCCAGGCCCGGACGCAAGGGCCTGGTGCTCAAAAATCATAAGGCTTCCTCTATTTCATGGACCAGACGGGCCTCCGGAATTGCGGAATGCGGATTGCGGAATGCGGATTGAAAAAGAAGATTCCAAAATCCGAAATTCGGAATCTGAAATCCTAGCGCTCATGGCGAATCTATGAGTGTTTTCCCAAAAACCCTAAATGGCCTTGTTTAAATCCACATCCACATTAGCCACTTTCAAAGCGCGGGCAACCAATAACTTCCAAACCCCCCCCGCGTCATAGGGGATCAGAACACTCCCTTTGAATTCCGAGGGTAAATCCAGTCCCTCTTCATACAGGGCGCAAACCAGGTTGGGCTCCAGCCGACCCATTAAAAACCCGAGCTCGAAAATGACGTTTTGCTTGGGGCGCGGCTTGGGCTCTTCCGGTTCCCCTTGGGGATAGCCCATATCATCGGCCGTGAGGAGGGTGATCGCAAATACCGCATCTTCATATTGTTTATATTTCTCGAGAAGGCTCATCCCCTGGCCTGCATCGTCGTCGGGAAGGAACGGTTCCAGGTCCAGTTTTTTCAGGAAGTCGGCAATCATCGTCCTTTTTTCTTCATCCCGGCCATGGATGATCAATACTTTTCGTTCCTTCGATTTTGTCATATGGGCCACCTTTTCCCCCGCTGCGGCGGGGGGAGAATCCTCATGAACGGTCAAATCTACGGTCAGCTCTTTGACCAAATCCTTCTTCCCTCCATTCTTGGAAATCTCTCGGGGGATTTTCGGTTTTTCCTCGGTCGGCGGGGGGCTTTCTTCCTGCAAGGGAATGGCCTGGATGGATCCTTTGGCGAGCAGTTGCTCCAGGCAATTTTCCAGGTTTTTCAAGGTCGTCTGAAAATTGGTACGCCGCATTTTCTCCAGATTGGATTCCGGTTCGTAGGCGGATAAGGGCTTATTCCCCCCGGTGTAGAGAATCGAATCAATGTATTCCAGGCGGGGACCGAAAGCCCGGGTGAAAATTTCTTTGGTGAATAGATTCCAATACTGGAGGTCCCCCGGGGAAAGAGCACTATTCTTCAGCAGCTCCTCTCCCTTGGCTTTCTGGACTTGCAGGAGTTCGACGATTTCTTTCGCCGAAACCGTCGGCAGAAGGACCAGCGGGGCGATTTCTTTGGGACGGGTTTTTTCCATAATCTGATCTTCTCGAGTTCAGAATCAACCGGTGATAATAAATCAATCCGCCAGATTCTGTCCTGG
>JAPLIW010000566.1 GCA_026388915.1 Deltaproteobacteria bacterium | reverse complement strand
GTATTTATTGAGCGGCCCAATTACGAAAATAGTTCCTCGGCAGTTTGATTGAATGTGAATTTTGTACAGGGGCGGGGAAGCTTTCAAAAAAGCGATCGGCTACAGGGGTGCGGTTTCCCCTTTTTGGTGCAAGATTCAGGTTGCAAAAACTTCCTTGACACACAACTCCCCTCTTTGTATATTCAATTCACCCCAAAGCGAGTTTTTATCAATTAAGCTGATCTCACCAAAGCTCTCAATTATCAAGCCGGACTGTTGGATGGCAACTTCATCGGTCCCGGGATTCCAGACAAGAAACCTGGGGAGTGGCAAGCGGACTAAACTTCTTGACACCCATTCCGAAAAGACATACCATCTACCCGAAATTGAGATCCAATGCCTGATCTTCCGGAAGAATGCCAGGAAGATTCTCTAATGCCAAAGGCAAAGGAAGGTTTAGGTTTCTCGGAAAGCCCCGATTGCCTCTCTTAAATAAGAAGGAACCCCTGGATACTGAGCGGCTAAAAAATCATAAATGAAAAAGAAGACTGCGGATGCCTGATATGACCCGTCCTCTGAAGAATTTATCAGGCCAGGCCACCTATTCCCTCATCAGTTGGGCGACGGTCGCGGCCATCTTGCTGCTGTGGTACTTCGCTACGGCGGGGGGTCTGGTTTCTGCATTCATCCTGCCCTCCCCTTCAAATCTGTGGGCTGAGTTTCGTGAGCTCGTCCTCAAAGGGTATGCTGGCAAAACACTCACCGATCACATCCTGGCCAGCTTGTTCCGCACTTTCACCGGCCTGGGGCTTGGCATCGCGATCGGAGTGCCCGTTGGCCTGTTGATGGGGTCCAGCCGGGTGGCTAATGCCATCCTGGGGCCGATCTTCTCTTTCCTCCGCCCGATCCCACCCATCGCTTTTATCCCTCTGATGATCCTATATTTTGGGATCGGGGAGTTTTCCAAAATTGCTCTCATCTTCCTGGCGGCCCTGTACTACGTGGTTCTCAATACCTCTGCCGGAGTAAGAACGGTGCCCCAGGATCTCGTCCGGGCCGGGCAGAATATGGGGCTCACGCGCGTGCGATTATTCTCGAAGGTCGTCTTCTGGGCAGCCCTGCCCCATATCATGACCGGGGTGAAGACCGCCACGGCCATCAGCTGGGCGATCGTAGTCGCGGCTGAGTTGATCGCCGCTCAAGCCGGACTGGGCTTTATGGTCATGGACGCAACGACCTTTTTCCGCGTTCCCAATGTCTACATTGGTATCATTATCATTGGCTTGATCGGGGTGACCCTTGAGGTCATCACCTTGGCCATCGACCGGAGACTTCTCCATTGGATGGGAAAGTGATGACCGGACCAGAGGCTGGTGCCTTAAGGATCATGATTTCGATTTTGGGTATCAAACGAGTTTTTCCCCCCACTTCGAAGCGGTCCACTTCCGTCGTCGCTCTGAATGGAGTTAACGCCGAGGTCTTCGAGGAGGAGATTGTCGGCTTACTGGGACCCAGTGGGTGCGGGAAGACGACCCTTCTAAACCTCATCGCCGGATTCGACCGGCAGAATGAAGGAAAAATCATCGTGGCCGGGCGCCAAATCGAGCGGCCCGGACCGGACCGTATGATGGTATTCCAATTCCCCGCCCTCTTCGCTTGGCTTACGGTATGGCAGAATGTCATATTCGGGCCAAAGGAGCGCGGAGAGAACCCCCGGGAATACGAACCTCGCGCCCGAGGGCTTCTCGAAGCTGTAGGGCTAAAGGGACGAGAACATGATTATCCCTATCAGCTTTCGGGAGGCATGAAGCAACGGGTTCAGCTCGCTCGCGCTCTCCTCAACCGGCCGGAAGTCTTGCTCATGGACGAGCCCTTCGGGGCTCTTGATTCCCAAACCCGGAGCCAGATGCAGGAACTGCTCCTCGAGGTCTGGGGCCTATATCACCCAACAATCCTCCTGGTCACCCACGACGCCGAAGAGGCTCTCTTCCTCTGCCACCGCATCTACGTGATGGGCTGCAATGGGGGGATACGAGAGACCATACCCGTCCCCTTCTCCTTCCCCCGCAAGTTTGACCTGATAGGGACGACTGAATTTGCCCGTCTAAAATATAACCTGCTCAGCGCTCTGCGCTCTGGAGAAGAAAGGCCCGAATGCCAAAGGCAGCTCGGGGATAAGTTCACTCAAGATTAAGGAGGTGTATTATGCGCAGAAATCTTGGCATTATGGTAGGGATTCTTCTGTTGGCAGCGGTCGTGGGGGAGGTTGGCGCCCAACAGCCCGTCCCGGTACGGGTTGCCTGGCAGCCCTACAACGCCGTGATCTTTTACACGGCTCGCGACCACAAGCTTTTTGAGCGCGTGGGTCTCCAGCCGCAGTACACCCGCTTCACCGCCGGCCCACCCCAATTCGCCGCCTTCCGGAGCGAAAGCGTGGACGTGGGCCTGTTTGGGACTGCGGGAATGGTCGCCGGTTCCTCCCAGGGACTCGACTACCAGAACTTCTACATCCAGATCGCCAGCAACTACGGCGATGGACTGGTGGCCAGGCCTGAGAGCGGCATTACCCGGCTCCAGGACCTCAAGGGGAAGAAGATTGCTTTTGTCCGCGGGAGCAGCGCCCACCTGGGCCTGATAAAGGCACTGCAAAAGGCAGGCCTTTCCCCCAGCGACGTCAACATGATGCATATGGACCTCGCCGCCATGGCTCCGGCCTTCGCCAACCGAGACGTGGATGCCGCCTATTCGTGGGAACCCTGGATCTCGCGCATGCAGGAGGCTGGCGGCAAGGTCATCGTCCGCAGCAACGAGGTGGGCCTGAACACCTCCGACCACTGGGTCGTCAGAAAGGCCTGGGCCGAGAAGAACCCCCAGGCCCTGCAGCTGCTTCTCAAGGCGGTTGATCTGGCCTTGCAGGAGTTCAAAGGCAACCCTGCCACCGCCATCAAGGCCACCGCGGAGAACGTGGGGGTCAGTGAGGCCACCGCAAAGAAGATTGTTGAGATCACCCCGGTGTTCTCGCAGGAACAGCTTATCGACCCCAATTTCTATCTCTCTATGTTGCCCGGGGCCGGCGCCCAAAAGATGATCCAGGAGGTAGGGGATTTCCTCATCGAGCAGGGGGTCGTCAAGAACCGGATCGACGCTGGCAAGATCGTCGATGGATCCCATATCCAGGCCTATTTGCGTGCGAAGAAGAGGTAGTTGGGTCTTTTGATACAGGGAAAGGGAGACAGGCTACACCCGAGTCAATCTTTGACCTTTCAATAAAGAAATGCAGCCTGCCCCCTTTTTGTCCACATAGCATTGTGCGGCCTACCCAGATCATAACCGGAGCGTGCCGCGGGTCTGACGGTTACATTTTAGTTACAGTGGAAGACCGATAACCCGCCTTCCCGCCAATGATAGATCTAGCCTTACCCCTCGTCCGGCGAGGAGGTACGTACCGAGCCAAATTCCGGCCAGGGACGCCGGCAGCAAAACGAGGATGTAGCGGTTGCCCCACAGGCGCCAGGTACTGGCGGACGCAGGCGGCGCTCATCATCAGCAGGAGCGGGGCCAAAAGATCGATTCCGTGCTTGGGCGGCAAGATCGAGACGAATAAAGGAGTTACGAATACCCCTATCGCATCGTAATGCTAGAAGACTATTACTCGAATCGGCTCATTCGCCAAAGGCTGGTCTTTTTTTGTTGAACCAAGGAATTAAAGGAAAAGCCAGGAGCAAAAACGCGATAATTAAGATTACTGATGATATGGGTCGATTCAAAAAGATTAAAGGATTACCGTCAGACAAGAGTAAAGATTGACGTAAACTATTTTCCATCATTGGTCCCAAGACCAAGGCAAGGACCAAGGGAGCTGCTTCATAACGAAATTTTCTAAAAAAATAACCGATCAGACCGAAGATATTCATGATAGTCACATCTGTGATGCTATTATTTAAGCTGTATGCTCCGATCAAACAAAAAAGAAGGATTAGAGGGAAAAGTACAGGATAAGGGACTTTTAGAACCTTAACCCAAAGCCCAATAAGTGGAAGGTTCAAAACCAGTAACAAAATATTTCCCAGGTACATGCTCGCTACCGTTCCCCAAAAAATGTCAGGATGTTCTTTAATCAGAAGAGGGCCAGGCTGAATTCCATGGATGATAAGAGCGCCCAAAAGTAATGCCGTGACTGCATTCGATGGAATCCCCAAGGAGAGAAGGGGGATAAAAGCCCCACCAGTAGCAGCGTTATTTGCCGATTCTGGTCCAGCTACACCCTCAATTACGCCGGTACCAAATTTTTCTGGGTGCTTTGAAATTTTTTTCTCTACAGCATACGAGGCAAAGGAAGAAATTACAGCTCCCGCACCTGGGAGAATACCAAGGAAAAATCCTAATAAAGTACCTCTTATAATTGGTCCCAAGGAGGCTTTCCAATCCTTCAAATTGGGAAGGAGATTTTTGATTTTTGTTGCAAAAATGGAACGGTCCATGGAACTCTCTACATTTAACATAACTTCTGAAACTCCGAATAATCCCATCACTACCGGAACTAAACCGATACCATCGAGAAGTTCTTCGATATTGAAAGAAAGCCGAGCAATTCCTGATACATTGTCCATTCCAATAGTACTTAAAAAAAGGCCAAAAGCTGCCATAAGCAGGGCCTTCCACATTGGACCGCTGGCTAGGAAAGTAAGAACAGTCATACCCAAAATCATTATGGCAAAATATTCTGGCGGCCCAAACCTCAGAGCTCCTGCGGCCAGAAAAGGACCGATAAACATCAAACCCACAATGGACAGCGTACCCGCAATAAAAGAGCCAAAAGCAGCTATCCCTAAGGCCGGGCCCGCTCTTCCTTGGCGGGCCATTTGATAACCATCCAGGCAGGTTATCACAGAAGCCGCCTCCCCCGGTATATTGACCAAGATGGATGTGGTCGAACCTCCATACATCGCACCATAATAAATCCCGGATAGCACGATGATGGCCGAAACGGGAGCAACATTGAAGGTGACTGGCAAAAGAAGCGACATGGCCGCA
>JAPLIW010000734.1 GCA_026388915.1 Deltaproteobacteria bacterium | reverse complement strand
AGGAGATGGCGAAGCACACCAGGGTGATGGCGATCAGGGTGATGAGGTGGGGTAAGACGATGTAAAGGCTCTCCGCCAAAGGAAGCGGATTCTGGAAGCGGGAAATGGACAACCTCTCGAAGGGTCCCATGAGGATGAGCGACTGGGTCGTCTTCCGCAGGGGGTCCAGGATGATCGTGGTCGATTCGCTGTACAGGGTCATGGGAGAGACCAAGGAGATCATCTTTCGGGTCTGTTCGTTCTTGATGACCAGCTCCGGGGTCTGCGAGGCCTGGTTCGGATCAAAGGGTGAAATCACGTCGGCCATCATTCCCGCCCCCATGGGCACGAAGAAGAAGAAAAAGATCCAGCAGGCAATGGAAGCCAGGGCCGAGGTGGCCATGCTGCGGAAGCTGACCGAGAAGAGGATGGAAATTCCCAGCCAGAAGCCGATGTAGAAGATGCTGATCACCAGGTAGATGATCATCCGGTAGATCTCCTCGGGGCCGGGCACCACGCCGATGAGGAGCAGGCCCAGGCCGGAGATCATCAGGACGATGGCCAGCTGCATGATGATAATGGTGAGCAGGCCGGCCAGGAACTTCCCGTTGATGATATAGTCCCGGAAGATGGGCTGGGAGGCCAGCTTGCTGAGCGTCCGGGCGCTCCGCTCCCGGTTCACCGCGTCGAAGCCCAGGACGATTCCGATGATGGGGCCGAAGATGGAGATGAACTGGATCAGGGAAAGGAATTTCCCCGGGGAAGTAAAGAGCATCAGGAATACGAAGGTGGGCTTGGCCACATCCTTGAGTTCTTCTTTCAGCCCGGTCCCCACCATGAAGGCGATGACCATGCTCACCATCAGGATCAGGTAGAAGAGGAGGGTAAACCGGGTGCTGCTGAAGTAGTCGGCCAGCTCCTTGCGACAGATGGTAATCATTCCTTTCACGGTTGGCCCTCCTTGAAATACTTCATGTAGAGTTCCTCCAGGGTATATTTACCCTCTTCCAATCCGAGTTTTTCTTTGCCCAGGTCTTCGATCCGGCCCACGGCGACCATGTTCCCTTTGAGCATGATCCCGATCCGGGAGGAGATCTTCTGGACCTGGTCCAGGAGATGGGAGGAGAAGAAGACGGTGATTTTCTTTTCCCGGCTGAGGGAATGAATCAATTCCAGCATCTGATGGGATCCGTCGGGGTCCAGACCCAGGGTCGGTTCGTCGAGAAAGACGACCTGGGGATTTTTCAGCAGGACTTCCGCAATCCCCAGACGCTGCCGCATGCCCCGGGAGAACTCCCCCACCTTCTTCCTCGGCTCGGGTTTTAGATCCACCATGTTCAACAGCTCTTCGATTTTGACCCGAGCTTGTTCGTCCCGAATCCCGTTCAGCCGGCTTATGAATATGAGGTTCTGGACGGCATTCATGTCGTCATAGAAACCCACGTTCTCGGCAAGATAGCCCACCACCCGCTTGACTTTCAACGCCTCCCGGGTGGGATCGAAGCCGCATACCCAGGCTTTCCCCGAAGTGGGCTCGCTCAGGCCCAGCAACATGAGGAGAGTGGTGGTTTTGCCGGCCCCGTTCGGCCCCAAAAACCCGAAAACCTCTCCCTCGTTGATCTTGAGGTTCAGGCGGTTTACGGCCGTCTGTTCCCCATAGACCTTGGTCAGGTCCTGGGTTTCGATGACTGTCTGCCCGTTCACGTTATCTCCTCCCCAGCCACAGGAACAGCCCGCCCAGGCCGGCGATGACCAACACGATGATAAAGATTCCGACCCAGCCCCAGGCGGCAGAAGTTTTTACCGATACCCTGATTTCGACCGTCTTGCTGCTGCCCTTTTCCCCGTCCACCGAAAGGCCGACGGAATAGTCGCCCACCAAAGCCTGGCCGGCCGAGGTGATGATGACTTCGACCTGCTTCATGGCCCCGGATTCAAGAGCCTCGATCTTCTCGGGCTTGAACTCCACCTTCCAGTTCTCCGGTTTGAAGGAGCTGAAGCTGATATTTTTGTTGACCGCCGAACCCGTGTTCTTCACAAAAAGAGACATGTTGGCCGGTTTGCCCGCCAGGGCCTCCAGGGACAGGAGCCCGGTAGGAGTGCCCGCGTCGAGCTTATAAATCCCCGTGAGGACGACCGTCAGTTTCACGTCCTGTTTCTTTTCCCCGGAAGCGATGCTGACCAGAAGGGGGAAAGAACCCGACTGGGCGTCTTTAGGCGGGGTCACTTCCACGGCCACGGTCTGGCTGGAGCCGCCTTTGATCCGGAAGCTGGAGATCTGCTTCTGCTCGTAAGCCGGCTTGAAGTTGATCTCCCATTTGACCGGAGCCTGGGCGGAAAGGTTGAAGTTCCGATCCGCTTCGCTTTTGTTGTTCACTTCGAGGGAAAATTCAAACTTGGCGTCGGTCTGGCCCTGCAGGACCGGGTAGGAGGTCGTGACCGTAAAGTCCTCGCCGGCAGCCAACTTTTCCCGGACGGTTACGTTGATCTTCTGGGTGGAGGTGAATTTTCCGTCCTCCGTCTGAGCATCGACCTGGAACTGGTAGTTTCCGGGCTTCACCGTCTTATCCGGCTCGGCCAGGAAGGTCAGGGTCCGGGCCTTCGTGGCCGGCACCGGGACCGCATCGACGGTGAAACTGGGCGCCTTCAGGGATGCCCTCCACCCCTTGGGGATCTGGGAGATCTTCATGAGAAAATTCTCGTCCCGTTTCCCTTTGTTATCCGCGGTGAGCTCCATCCGGACCGCTTCACCCGGGGGTACCACGACCCCGGAAAACTCCGTGTAGATGGCAATTCCCCTCTCCGGGCGGGGGAGAACATCTCTATCCTTATCCGACTGGGCCAGCACTGTCGCGACTCCGGCAACCGAGAATAAAATAAGGATAGACAGGAACAAAACCGATTTCAGCCCAATGCTTCCCCGACGCATGTTCAACCTCCTCCAAATGTAGTTAAATTAAATTCTGGTATTCTTTTTGAGGGCTTGGTGAATTTTGGCTCGAGGCAGTCCCTCTGCAGTTCAGGTTATCCCTCTAAAAAACAACCTTAAAATAATGGGAAAAGAGAAATTTGTCAAGCTCATTTCCGACTTTCCCAGGACCGGGGCCGAATTTTAGCCCCCTGCTTCCACCCGGGGGCCCTTCCCCCAAGAAAAGAAAACCCCCCAAGCTTACCCGTTCGAGCGGGCTTGGGGGGATTGAAGCCCTCAAAATTGCTACACTTTCATCAACCGGACCTTGGAGTCATAGAAGACCGCGCTCCCTCCCGGCAGACGGATTGGATCAGGCCGCCCCGCCTTCTTTCAGCTTCCCCACAATCGATTCTTTGTCCCAGGCTCCCACATGGCGATAGATTTCCTTACCCCCTTTGTCGAAGAAGATGAGGGTGGGAATGAGCTGGACCCGGTGCTCCCGGGCCAGGTCTTGGTATTTGTACACGTCGATGACCAGGATCGAGGCTTTCCCCGTGTATTCCTTTTCGATTTCCTTCAGGATGGGGCGGAGCTGCCGGCAGGGCATGCAGGAATTGGCGCCAAAGTCCACCAGCATCGGCTTTCCGCCTTTCATGGCCTGGTTAAACTCTTCCTTGGTGTTCGTGGACGGAGGGGCGGCGGTAATATCCTTCAGGCGGCCCTCATTTACTTCGATTTTGGCCTTGTTCTTCAACGAGGCCACATATTCTTCCACTTTTTCTTTTCCCTTGAGCTCCCGGATGGCCTCCTCGATCATCGGGGTCACCTCGGCCAGGGACTTCTTTCCCATCTGGTCCTTGTGCTGCTTGTAGACTTCGGCGACCTCCTTGGGATCGATCTGGATCTTATCCAGGACTTCTTTCTTCAGCAGGTTCTGCAGGATGGACAGGTCAACGTCTTCCCCCTTGGCCGCCGGGTCGGCCTTCACGTCCAGCCGTCTGGCCTCCTGAAGAAGAACCTCTTTCATGATGATCTGTTCCAGATACTGCTTGGGCTCTTCCCGGAACACTTCCTGAAAGGGAGCAGGAACCTTGGCCAGCTCCCGGTCGAACTGGGCTACGGTGATATTCCGGTCGTTGATCATGGCCAGTTTTTGCCGCTCCGGGTTCCAGGCAAAGAATTTCAGGTATCCGAATACGATGACTCCCACCACCACCGCCAGGACCGGAATGGCCCATTTCAAATGCTTTTTCATCCAACGATTCCTCTCGTCCTCATAAATAAAATCTCCCCCTCACCCTTGCCCTGAGGCTATCGGCTTCCCAAAAACATAAGCCTGGTTCGGGAGCTCAGAAAGTGCGGATCGCTAAGGTCGGCATCACCGACGATAAATCAACGAACCTCAGCCCAGATTAGCAGGAATCTGAAGAGTTGTCCATGAAAAGGTCGGAACGATTCTTGAATCGCCCCTGCGACGGTTTTCTTCTTAGGCCCCTTCCTTAATCCTTATCGATCCCCGCGCCGCTGATCCATTTTTTCACTTCTTCATTCTCGGGAAGAACCTTCTCCAAAGCTTCCAATTTGAAAAGGAACCGATTTCCCTGGATCCCGGCCTCTTTCGCCCGTTTCAGTTCTTCCTGGAGGGCGTTTCTCTGCTGGGTGATCTCCCGGATGGACCGGTTAAGGTTGGAGTGGTCCTTATCGGGTTGCCTCTTCTTGGCCTCCTCCAGCCCTCGAATATGAAGGTCGAGACTGTCGATCCTTTCCTGAAGATACTGAACTTCTCCCGCATCTCTGAAGGGCTTGGATGGGTCTTCCAACGTCAGCTGCAGCTGGCCCACATACATTCCTTTGAAGGAAGATTGAAGAAAGTGGGTCATCCCGGCCTGAACCGCTCTCCGGGTAAAGCGTCCTTCATGACCTCCCAGGATGAAGTGAATCCCCGGCACCTCTTTAGCCACCATCTGATCCTTGTAGAGGCCCAGGTCGGAAAGAACAATGACCAGATCGGCTTTTCCCTGGATTTTCCGCAGGGTCTCCCTGGCCGCTTCGACAGGGTCGGCGATCAGGATTTTTCCTTCATTGGCCCGCTGGATGGCCGGGCTGATCTCCGGCCCCGACTCGGGCGGCAGAAGCCCGAAGAAGGCTATCCGCACCCCTCCTACTTCCCTTATAATATAGGGCGGAAAGATGGGGGCTTTCGTGGAGCGGGCCAGAAGGTTGGCGGATATGAGGGGAAGCCCCTGGGAATATTCCTGCCTCAGGAAATCCACGCCCTGGAGGAGGTCCAGGCATCCCACGTTCACCGCCGCAGCGCCCATATGGCGGTAGGCGCGGCCGATCATTTGGGCCTTCTTCAACGCCTTCTCAGAATCGGAATAGTTTTGAAAGCTGAAGAAAAGATCCCCCGAATCCACCACCAGGGCCCGCTGGTTTCCCCCCTGGACCTTTTCCACGTAAGCAACTCTCCGGGCCAGACCGCCCAGCACCCGATCGCCTCAGGTCGGGCAGGGGAGAAGGTATCCGGTCACGTTGTTGGTATGGAGGATCAAGATTTCCGTTTCCGCTGCCTTAGCGCTCGGAGCGGGAGAAAGGAGAAGAGACCCAATCAAAAGGGCGGACAGCAGCCCAGAAATCTTTTTTCCTGCTTGAATCCAGGCTTTCAAATTTATCACCTCATTTTTCCATAATCTTGATGATTTCGTAAAAGGTAAAATTTCCCCTCCCCTGGTGGGAGGGGATGAAGGGGAGGGGGACAGATAAAGTATTGGAACTTTTCATTTCTTCACCCTCACCCCGACCCTCTCCCATCGAGGGAGAGGGGGTATGATTGGCTTTTTGCGAGTTCATCAATCTTCCATATCATCGGATTTATTGTCGCATAACTTTATCGATCCGGGTAGGGGCAATTCATGAATTGCCCCTACGCTCCTTGTTTTAATAAGAAATCAACGACCTCTTCCCGGATTTGATCGCGCACTTTCCGGAAGGCGGCCATTTTTTCTTCAGGATTTCCGGAAACGGCTGCCGGGTTCGGTAAACCCATGTGGATTCTCTGGACTCCCCCGAAGAAAATCGGACAGCTTTCCGCCGCGTGATCGCACAGGGTTATGACGAAATCGAATTTCTCATCCGCAAACTCGTCGATGGACTTGGATCGATGCCGGGAAATATCGATTCCCACTTCCTTCATCGCGGCCATGGCCAGGGGATGAACGAAAGAGGGCTCTATCCCGGCGGAGAAAGCCTGCACTTTTCCCGCCAGGTCATGGTTGATCAACCCCTCGGCCATCTGGCTCCGGGCGCTGTTCCGG
>JAPLIW010000798.1 GCA_026388915.1 Deltaproteobacteria bacterium | reverse complement strand
CCCTGTTTGATCTGTTCCACCCTGGAGGTGGACTTCAAACTCGAGGGGAGATCGTTGGGCGTAATCTGATCCGCGCAGCTCAGGACCACCACCCGTTCGATGATGTTCTCCAGCTCCCGTACGTTCCCCGCCCATTCATAGGCCACCAGAATATCCATGGCCTCCGGGGTGATTCTTTTCTGGTCCGGTCCGGCGTGCTTTTCCAGGAAATGCTGGGCCAGGAGGGGAATATCCTCCTTCCGCTGCCGCAGGGGGGGAATGGTCAGGGGAACCACGTTGATCCGGTAGTACAGGTCGGAGCGGAACTCGCCCCGGCTCATCATCTCCTCCAGGTTCTTGTTGGTGGCCGAGATCAGGCGCACGTCCACCTGGACATTCTTGCCTCCTCCGACCCGCACGAACTCCCGCTCCTGCAGGGCCCGCAGGATCTTGGCCTGGGTGGGCGGGCTGAGCTCCGAAATCTCGTCGAGGAAAAGGGTGCCCTGATGGGCCAATTCAAAATGCCCGATGCGCCGGTTCTGGGCATCGGTGAAGGCCCCCTTCTCGTGGCCAAAGAGCTCGCTCTCGATCAAGGTCTCGGGGATGGCGGCGCAGTTGACGGCCACGAAGGGCTTGTTTTTCCGGGCACTGTTGAAATGGATGGCGCGGGCCACCAGCTCCTTTCCGGTCCCGCTTTCCCCGTGGATCAGGACGGTGGAATTTTTTTCGGCGATCTGCCGGATGGTACCGAAAATGTCCCGCATCTCCTTGGATTTGCCGATGATGTTGTCGAAACGGTAGCGCTCTTCAACCTCCGTCTGGAGGCGGCGGTTCTCGGCTTTCAGGTCCCTGCTCTCCAGGGCCTTGTCGGCGATGATTCTCAGCTCCTCCACGTCGAAGGGCTTGGTAATGTAATCGAAGGCCCCCAGTTTCATGGCCTCCACCGCGGTTTTCAAGGTCTTGGTGGCGGTGAGCATGACCACCGGGATCAGGGGCTGGCTTTCCCGGACTTCCTTGAGCAGTTCCATGCCGTCCTTCTGGGGCATGATGATGTCCACAAAGATGAGGTCCGGCTCCTCGCTCACGATTTTCTCCCAGGCTTCCCTGGCGCTGCCCGCCACGATGACCTGATAGTCCTTCTTGAAAATCATCCGCAGGGAATCTCGTACGCTCAACTCGTCATCGACCACTAATATCTTACGCATGGTTTTCTCTCGCGGGCGTTTCGCTTCGTTTCCCCGGAGGGAACTGGAGGCGGATGGTCATTCCTCCGTCCTCCTCCTGAAGGACCTGTATTTTCCCCCGGTTCCGGACCATGATCTTGCGAATCAGCAGGAGGGCCATATTCAGCTTCTGAAAATCTATTTCGGCTTCAAATCCCACCCCCTTGGAGAAGTTCCGCAGAACCCCTTCGGGGATATTGTACCATACAATCAAATCCACTGATTCTTTCGGCCCCCCCCTCCCCTCTTCCCTGGAAAAGCGGGTGGAAAGGTATAGGGGACCCTGGGGGTTCAGTCGGGAGAAGGCGTTCTCCAGGAGGTTCCGCAGGACAAACCCCAGATGGGACTTATCGAAAAGAATCAGGGGAAGCCCGTTTCCCAGGTCCGTCTGCACTTCTTTCCCCGCCGGTCCCGGCTCCTTCTCCTCTTGCCGGAGAGCCTCGGCCAGGGTGGAATTCAAGTCGTGAAGGCTGGAACGGGGGTCGGAAAGCTGGGCAAACTCCAGAAGATTCTCCAGAACCTCGTTGATCCGGCGGACATCCTGGTTCACCAGCCGGGAAAATTCCCCGCGGAATTCCGGGTCGTCATATTTTTCCGGCAGGAGATGGGCGAAGGTGCTGATGGCCACCAGGGGGTTTTTAATCTCGTGGGCCAGGGTCGGGATGGTTACATCGAACCAGGGTTCTTTCTCTCCTTTCGACGGGGTCTTCTCCCCCATAGGCCCGCGGGAAGGGCTGAAAACCAGGTCTTCGCAGCCCAGCAGGTTTCCGTCCTGCAAAGCGGCCGACCGGAGAACCAGGCTCTCCAGCTCCGGAAGGTTCCCCGGCCAATCGTAATCCTGCAGAGCCTGCAGGGCTTCAGGGGAAAAGGCCTTCGCCCCTTGTCCCTCCGGGTGTCTCTCCTGCAATATTTCCTGAGCCAGCCGGGGAATATCCTCTTTCCGGTCCCGCAGCGGGGGCAGATGAATGCTCAGCGTCTCCAGGGTGCGAAAAAGGTCTTCCCGGAATTTTCTCGCGGTCACCGCTTCGGCCAGGGAAGAAGAAGAGGAAGAGATCACCTGAGCGTCGAAAGAAAGCTCCTCTAAACCCGGCCATTGAACTTGGTGATCGGTCAGGAGGTCCAGCAGAAGGATCTGCAGATCCTCATCCAGGTTTTCCGCGTCCTCCAGATAAAGGGCCAGGGACACTTTCTCCCCGGGATGCCGGTCTTTCCCCCAGAGGGAGAGTTTCTCGACGAATTTTTGGGCAGCCAGCCCGCGGCAGGAAAAATGGAGGAAGGGACTGTTTTTCCAGGGCCCCAGAAAGTGGAGGGCCTTGGCCACTTCCCCCTTCCCCGTTCCTTCTTCTCCCAGGAGGAAGACGGGCAGGCCGGAAGAGGAAAACTTCAGAATCCTATCCCGGTCCTTCCCCGGAATCCGGGACGAATGAAGCCAGCGGAAGATTTTTTCATCCCCGGACCGAGGGACTTGGGAAAGAACGCCGGTCTCCGGCAATCCCTCCCGGGGGGCCCCCTCCTTCGGGTTCTGCCCTTTACTGCTGGTCCGCACCCTTTCCTCCCGGTTTCAAAGGCAAATGGACCTTGAAGCTCGTCCCCTTCCCCACTTCGCTTTCCACGCTGATAAAACCGCCGTGGTCGTGAATGATCTGGTGGCTGATCGCCAGCCCCAGTCCGCTCCCCTCGGGGCGGGTGGAAAAAAAGGGGTCGAAGATTCGCTCCAGGTTCTCCTTGGGAATCCCCACCCCCGTGTCGCGCACTTCGATCTGCGTAAAGGGCTCCACCTTGTCCTCGAATGGAACCTGGACCTGGCGGGTCTCGATCCAGATCTTCCCTTCGCCTTTGGTGGACTGAATGGCATTCAGGAGAATGTTGAGCAAGACCTGCTTCAACTGCTCGGCATCGACTTTGATCTGCGGAAGGTCCCGGGCGTAATTTTTGTTCAGGGTCACGTTCTTTTTCCGGGCCTCCGTCGCCACCAGGATTTCCATCTTGTCGATGAGGGCGTTGACGTCCTCCCCCTCCAGGCGGGGTTCCGAGGGACGGGCAAACCCCAGCAGCTCGTTGATCAGCCCGGTCAGCCGGTCGATCTCCCCCGAGGCCACTTTCAGAAAATAGTTGCGGAACTCTTCGTCCTCGATCCGCTCGGGGAGGAGCTGGGTGAAAGTCTTGATGGAGACCAGGGGGTTGCGGATTTCGTGGGCCAGACTGGCGATCAGCGTGCCCAGGGAAGCCAGCCGGTCCGCCCGGCGCATGATGGTTTGGGACTTCTTTAAATTTTCATACAGGTTCGCGTTTTCGATGGCGATGGCGACTTGGTTGGCCAAGGAATATAAAAGGTCGAGGTCTTCATGGAAATACATCTCCTCCGGCACTTTGGATCCCAGGTTGATGAACCCGATCAGCCGGTTCATGTAGATGAGGGGCAGGCAGACTTCGGCCTGCAGCCGAACCATGATGTTCAAAAGCTCCTTCTCCGCCGCGGAGGCCCCGGCCCGCTCCAGGTCCACCAGAAGAATCGCCTCTTTCTTTCCCTGCAGGAATTTCAAACCCGGAGGGCTGATCTTGATCATTTCTTCCTTGGGGGAACCCCGAAGAAGACGCGCCCGGAACATATCTTTTTCCGGTTCATTCAGAAATATGGAGATCTGCTTAACCCCCATGCTCTTTTCGACGGTATCCGCCAGCATATGGAGGAGACGATTCAAATCGATAATGGTGACCAGGCGGCGGCTAAATTCTTCCAAGACCTCATGATACTTGTATTTGTCCCTGACGATGATCTGGTGCATGGCCCGATCCACCCGCACTTTGATGTAGTTGAACAGGAGGATCGAAGCGGCGCCGGTCAGGATGAGGACAAGGGCAAAGGTGACATCAATCCGCCGGAAAAAAGTATCTTCCAACAATAGGATAATGAAAAAGAAAGGAACCCCGAGAATGGCGAAGGTAAGAATGAAACCCAATCCCTTGGCCATAAAAACACTAACATCTATCAGGCGATGCTGGACGACGGAATAGGCTGCGATTAAAAGTCCGATGGTTACGGCAATAGACCCGAAGAAATATTTCTGGACTCCGAACATGGCCAGGAAGTTCAGACTGCCTAGAATGATGCTCACCCCGACAGCCAGGAAAAAATACTTTAATTGCTGGCGCCGATAGCTATCCGCTCTTAGGAAGCCAATGACCAGATGGTACAGGATAAGAACGATGCAGATGAGAAATTGCAGGAGAAAAAGGGGATAGAGTGGACCGCTAATGGCATGATATCCCCAGGGCGACACCCGCACCCCCTTGGTAAAGTAGGGGGTCCAGTTGATCACCGCAAAAAAGCAGGAGCTCAAATAGGCGGCCCAGAGGATTTTCCGGGCGCGGTCGGGAATTCCCCGGGGGTGGGTAAAAAGAAGGATAAAATGGAAAAATGTTGGGGGGACGAAGAGAAGGCCGTTGCGGAAGATCTTTCCCCAAAGATCAGCCATTTCCGGAGAAGGGGCGCTGAGGATCCCAGCCACGTCAAGGTGCCACAGAGCTACGCATAACAGCATGATTGCGAAAGATCGGTTTACCGGATTCGGTTTTTTCTTGGAATAGACAAAAGCAGCCACCAGGACGTGAATCGTCGCGGCGATCACAGCTGCAATGGAATGAATGTTCACTTTATTTTCCCTTTTCCGCCCAAAGAAGAAGGTGGCTGCCCGCTAGACAACTTTTTTCCAGCAATTTAACTCGCAGGCCGCAAGGTCGAAGTAGATCTCGGACTTCGCTTTCATCCCAGCAGTGATAGATTCTGGTTTTTCTTCGTTGGATCGAATGGTTTAATACCCCCATGGCCAAGGCGATGCCAATGAGGTAGAAAATGGATTGCATCCCTTCCCGGCGCGAAGCTTCCGAGAGAAAGGATACCCCCCCCGACAAAAGCTCTCTCTTGGTAAGCCTCCGGCTGGGGTTACACATGATCATCTCTCCTCCAGGAGGAAGCAGCGAGGATAGATTTTTCAGGGTTACTTGGGGCTGTTCCATTAGGTAAAGAGAATGAATCAGTATGATTTGTTGAAAAGAAAAACTCGGCATATTGATTTTAGCATTCAAGTCCCCTCCCAGGAAAACCAGATTCTCGAGATTTTCTTTCTCCTTTTTCTTCCATGCCCGACTCAGCATGGCCGAGGACTGGTCAATCCCCACCACCGGATATCCACGGCGAGCAAGTTCAACGCTCAAAAGGCCTGTTCCGCATCCAGCATCGAGGACCCATTTCGAATCCCGGGAAGAACTTTTTAGAATATTGAAGATTTTCTGGTGGAGCCTCAAATAGGGTGGGAAGCTTTTATAGAATTGGTCGTAAAAGTATCCCATCCAATTCCAAATTTGGTTCCCATGTTTTCCCTTCATCATGGTCCAGTTTCTGAACTACCGTTTCTGCATTATTAAGATCGGCGTTCCGGTCGAAAAAATGAAGCCTAAGATGTGATTTTTTAAACTATTTTTATCTTTTCACGCGAAATAGGCCCCCCAGCGGCCCCCAAGAAGAAACGGACAGGGAAAAAGCAAATTTGAGGTGCCTTTCCAGAAACGCTTTCCCCCTATTTCCTAAAAACGCATCCAGAGGGGTGTTCAGGATCCCCGAAAATTCAGTAGTCAATGAGGATATTGCGAGAAGAAAATCTTCGGACGAATGGTTCGGCATTATTCTTACAATCGGTCATGCGGGAAAAAAGGTAAGAATATGCACTTAAAAAAAGAAAGGGAAATTATGGATTTCCATCTCCTCCTTACGCCCTGGATTTCATGAATTTTCAATGAGAGGGTGCTCTTCCATTAAGAACTTCAGGGGATGAAAGCGTTAAGCATGCCCATGGGCGGTTCACTTCTGATTCGATTTCAGTGACCCTCCATGGTATGCTTCCTTCTGCCGACGGCAGCTTTATAATAGAAATTTGAAAAAAAAGAACGTTTCTTGTTATGAAATTTCTCTGCCGGGTTAAAGATGATTCTTTTCATGATGCTGGGAAAAGAATAAAATTTCTGCGTCGCAAGAATTGTACCATGGCCTCGAGGTCTTCTTTATCGTCACCATCAAACCCGAATATCACACTGGCGCGGATGTGGATTCCCCGACTCCGAATTTTGCGGAGAAGTTCGGCCATCTCCCCGGGGTGGAAAAACGTTTTATGCATATCTTGAATCGTCTTGGGAGAGAGCGTTTCTAAGCCGATAAACATCAAAGCCCCTCCACTCCTGACGGCCAAATCCAGAAGTTCTTCATCTTTGGCGACATTTAGGGAGACCTGACCGACCCATCGGATTTTCAGCGGGATGAGGTGTTCAAACAACGATTTGGCAAATTCAGGATCGCCCATTAAATTGTCATCAACAAAAACAATTCCCTTGCGATCAATTCTCTTTATCTCCTCGACGATTTCCTCTATCGGCCGATGACGATATCTATGCCCGAAAAATTGGTTGACCGAACAGAATTCACAGCGATTTGGACAACCCCTGCCGATTTGGACGGGAAAGTTGATCTTTAATAGGCGGTAGCGGTCTTGTTTCAAAAGATCGTAGCGAGGAATGGGCAAGCCCTTCAAGGAAGGAAACTCGGATGATCGGTATATTTTTCTTAGACGATGATTGGTGAATTCCTGAAGCACTTCATTCCATATTCCTTCAGCTTCTCCAATCACAACAGAGTCCACGTGATTTAAGGCTTCTTCGGGGAGAGCGGTTGCATGACTCCCGCCCATAATAACCTTTTTACCCCTTTTCCGAAACTCATCAGAAATCTGGTAGGCCCGGGGTGCCTGGGTTGTCATCGCCGTTATTCCGATGAGATCCACATGCTGATCATAATCAATACTGTCAAAATATTCATCGAGGATCTTAACGGTAAAATCAGGCGGGGTTAGAGAAGCCACAACGGGGAGGCTAAGGCGGGGGAACATGATCTTCTTAGC
>JAPLIW010000184.1 GCA_026388915.1 Deltaproteobacteria bacterium | reverse complement strand
GGCCTCGGTGATGATGCCCTGGATTGTCCCCACGGCCTTGAGTTCACTGGGTTGGTTTATGATCTTCGACCCGGTCTTCAGCCCGATCAGCTGGCTGCTGAAAAATCTGGGGGTCATCAAATCCAACATCAATTTCCTGGGTGCGCCGAACCTGGCCATTGCTTCCGTCTGCCTGGCCAATATCTGGCGGGGGATTCCTTTCTTCGGGATCATCATTCTGGCCGGGCTTCAAGCCGTCCCCCAGGAACTGCATGAGGCCGCCGCGATCGACGGGGCCAACGTCTGGCACCGCTTCCGCCATGTGACCATCCCGGCCATCAAGGGAGTCGTACTGATCGCCTCGCTTCTTTCCATCATCTGGACCTTCGCCGATTTCCAATTGATTTACATCCTGACCAAAGGAGGCCCCGCCAACCAGACCCATATCTTCGGGACCTATGCCTACCAGATCGGTTTGAACGCCACCGAAATCGGTATGGGAGCGGCGATTGCTCTGTACATGTTCCCGATCCTGACTTTCTTTGCCATTCTGTTGCTCATTTACTTGCGGAAGGAACAATAACGATGGTTGGAAGTAACATTTTCCGCGCCCGTTTTTTCAGCCTCTACCTGCCTTTGGGTATTTATGCCCTTTTTCTCCTCTTTCCATTCTACTGGATGTTGATCGTATCCGTGAAGCCCACGAACGACCTTTTTGACATGAAGTTCAACCCTTTCTGGATTCAGCATTTCACCCTGGAGAACTATTTATATCTCTTCCAAAGTACGGATTTCCCCGAATGGCTGAAAAATACCCTCATCGTCTCCGTAGTCTCCACAGCCTTATCCCTGGTGTGCGCCACCTTTATCGGGTATGCCCTGGCGCGGTTACGGTTTCCGGGAAGCAATTTTTTGGGTGTGGGAATCTTCCTGGCCTATTTGGTCCCTCCCACCCTTTTATTCCTTCCCCTCGCTCAGGTCATTGCCTTTTTTGATCTGTACAATACCTATTGGGCCTTGATTCTCACCTACCCCACCCAGTTAATTCCCTTCTCCTCCTGGCTGCTGATGGGATATTTCCGAACGATCCCCAAGGAAATCGAAGAAAGCGCCATGGCCGACGGATGCACCCGTCTCCAGATCCTCGTGCGGATCGTTTTGCCCTTGTCGGTCCCCGGCCTCCTTTCCGCGGGAATCTTCTGCTTCACCCTCTGCTGGAACGAATTCCTCTATGCCCTGATCTTCATGTCTTCGGGGCCTATGAAAACCATTCCCGTGGGAACGGTCAGCGATCTCATCAAGGCCGATACTCTGTTCTGGGGATCGCTCATGGCCTCCGCCGTCCTGGGGTCTTTCCCGATCGCTTTTATCTATTCTTTCTTTGTCAAGTATTACGTATCCGGGCTCACCGCGGGAGCCGTAAAGGGTTAGGAATTCGAGTCCCGGGTGAAGAGGGACGACCCTGTATGACCCGGATTCAGGGGGTTTTAGGGTCCATGCCAGGCACCCTTGAATATCCCCGCGTAGGGGCGATTCATGAATCGCCCTTACAGCCGCGGTTCGTGAATACGGCCTCCGGGGAAAAGAGAGAAGCCCGCAGGAATACGAAGAGGATTGGAAGGGGAAATCCATGCAAACCAACCCGAGGAAACGAAAAAATATTTTGCGGGAGCTTTTGAAAGCGGGCAAGCCCACTCTGGGGACCCATGTCCATGTGACCTGGCCGGGAATCGTTGAGGTGATCGGCTACAGTGGAGGGATGGATTATATCGAGTTCTCCGGGGAATACGCCCCTTATGATCTTTACGCCCTGGAGAACTTCGGAAGGGCCATCGACCTCTTTCCCCATATGTCTTCCATGATAAAAATCGACCAGGAACCCCGGATCTATCTTGCCGGGCGGGCCATCGGGTCCGGAATCCAGAACCTGCTCTTTGCCGACATCCGCTCGGTGGAGGATACCCGGGCAGCGGTGGCCGCCGCAAGGGCGGAAACGCCCCGGACGAAAGGTTATGTGGGCGCGGCCATGCGGCGGGACACGGGTTATCTTTTAACCTGCGGTTCAAAAATCTATGTGGATCAGCTCGAAGAGGGCGTAGTGGCGCTCATGATTGAAAAGGATTCGGCAGTGGAGAACCTGGAAGCCATTCTTTCGGTGCCCGGGGTCGACATGGTCCAGTTCGGCCCGGCCGATTACTCCATGTCCATCGGCATCCCCGGCCAATGGAATCACCCCCGGATCAGGGAAGCCGAACGATATGTCATCGAGACCGCGCTGAGAATGGGGGTGGCCCCCCGGGTGGAATTAGGTGATTTCAGGGATGCCGATAACTACTTGAAAATGGGAGTAAAACACTTCTGTGTAGGATGGGACATCGACATCATTCATAAATACTGCAAGGACCAGGGAG
>JAPLIW010000134.1 GCA_026388915.1 Deltaproteobacteria bacterium | reverse complement strand
TAACTTTTACCCTCTGAAAAGATCTCCCAGAAATCCCCCCTGCCCCCCTTTGCAAAGGGGGGTTGGGGGGGATTTCAGCGATTGGTATCTCAATCGATATGGCTTCGATATGATTTTCAAGCCGCTAAATTGATACCTTATCTTTTTGTTCACTGACGATTGACCAATAATCATTGCTCATTGACCATTGCTCTCTGCACTATGCTCTTATCCTTGACCTTGGCCTCGACCTTAACCTTTTATTCTTTGTGCAATTCCGCTCACCATGAAATAAACCTCATCCGCCTCCCGGGCCGCCTTCTGCTGGATAAACCCGCTGAGGTCCCGAAAAAGCCTGGCCTGGGCATTCTCCGGAACGATTCCCATCCCTACCTCATTGCCGACCAGAATCAGGGAGCACTTGGCCCGCCGGGAAACTTCAAGCAGACGATTCCCCTCCCCCAGGATCTTCGCTTCGTTCCAGCCGGCCATCAGGAGGTTGGAGATCCAGAGGGTCAGGCAGTCCAGCAGGATGAGGTCAAAGCGGTTCCCCTCTTTCAATATGCAGTCGGCGACCTTCAGCGGCTCCTCCAGGGTCTGCCAGTCCGCGGGGCGGTTCTCCCGGTGCCGGCGGATCCGGTCGGCCATTTCCTCATCCAGGCCCTGGGCCGTGGCCAGGTAGGCTTTGGCGCCCGCAAATTGCCGGGACAACTCCTCGGCAAACCGGCTCTTCCCGCTCCTGGCACCGCCGGTAATGAAGATAATCCTCTTTTGTGTTCTTGCGGCTAAATTAGGCTGGCTATTATTCTCCATGGAAAATCTCTAATGCGGACTGCGGAATTCGGAATGCGGAATAATACTTCCTTGAAATTCCGCACGACCCATTCGGCATTCCGCATTAATAAAAAACCCCAACCTTCTCGGGGAAGAAAGTTGGGGTTCTGGAGATGCAAACGATTACCCGCCCTTCCCCGCGGAAGGATTGCAAGGCTCATGACGAGTCGGGCAGGTTTCCTGGCTTGCGGCCGCCTACTTCCCACGCCTTCCCGGACCGGAGTCCAGTGGCTGAAAAACAGGTTAAAGGTTCGAGCTTGGAGGTTGGAGGGTGAAAGACGGATTCTATTTTTTTGTCTTTGCCTCTAATCTCTTACCTCTAACCTCAAACCGGTCTTTCGTGTGGTTTTCGTTCCGCTCACAGTTGCGGGGCAGCGGTAGATTTACACTACCTTCCCGTGCCGTCTCGCGCAATTTCAAAGAATCCGGGGAAATCCTCTAAAAGAAAGTTGTAGCTATGCCGCCGGCTAAAAACTGACCCCTTACCGGTGAGGTTATCTTCACACTCCGGAATAGGATTGTCAATCAAATTTTCAAGCTGAGCGGTTCTCCAATCCCCCTTCCCAGGATGGGGATTGTAGAATAGATCCGGCCACCCGGCCAATCGCTCCTTTCGTTGCCTTTTCCTTTGACACCTAAGAACCCCATCCTTATAATGGGCATGGTTTAAAAGGCGGATCATGAGAGGAGAGAAAGATGGAATTGAAAAACATAATTTATGAGAAAAAGGATTCCCTGGCCTGGATTACCCTAAACCGTCCTAACGTTCGCAATGCCCAGAATGACGATTTGCGGGCGGAGGTCCTCTGGGCTCTGGAGGACAGCAGGGACGACGACAATGTCCGCATCATCATCCTTACCGGTGCCGGAGATAAAGCCTTCAGCGCCGGAGCGGATATCAGCGAATTTCCCAAGCGGACACCGGCCGATATTCTCCGGGGAAAAGGAAAGAAGAGGATGACGGACTTGCTCCGGGAAATTCCCAAGCCGGCCATCGCCATGGTCAATGGCCTGGCCCTGGGCGGCGGATGCGAACTGGCCATGGCTTGCGACATAATCATTGCTTCCGAAAATGCCCAATTTGGCCAGCCGGAAATTAATGTCGGCGTGATCCCGGGGGCCGGGGGGACCCAGGTTCTTCCCCGGCTGGTGGGTGAAAAGAAAGCCAAAGAAATGGTCTTTACCGGGGCTTTTATCCCTCGACCTTCCCTTATCGATCGGCATGGATTACGAGCGGGACCTCTTTGCCATGTGCTTCGGCACAGAAGACCAGAAGGAAGGGTCGAAGGCCTTCCTGGAAAAGCGAAAGCCTCAATACAAGGGAAGATAGGCTCCCTTTAAATAAGTCGTTTCAGGCCCTGAGTCCCGGTTTCTTAGGGTGCCAATCTGAAAGTGGATTAGAAATATTCAAGTAAAGGAGATACCCCATGAAACAACGCCGGCCATACCGGTCTTACGTAAGCTACATCGATCGCAGCCGGGAGTATTACGCCGCTCAGGGTTACTCCCAGCCGTATACTTGGGCCTGCCACGACGACGCCCCCTTCACCCCTCTTAAGAAGCCGCTCTCCGAGTGCCGGGTGGGTCTGGTGACCACCGCAGGCAAAATGGACGCCGAAGCTGAAAGACAGGGGCGGCGGAAGATCAAGGAGTTGTACGCGATGGCGGCAAACCCGGCCCCGAATCGCATGTTCACTGCCGACCTAGCCTGGGACAAAGTCGCAACCCACACGGATGACGTCGAGAGTTTCCTACCGTTAAACCGTTTAGCCGAATATGCTTCCGGCGGCCGCATCAGGTCGGTCTCGGCCCGCTTCTATGGGGCCCCCACCGAGTACAGCCAGGGC
>JAPLIW010000270.1 GCA_026388915.1 Deltaproteobacteria bacterium | reverse complement strand
GGTGCAGAAGCTGGTCCGGTCGATCAACCTCCCGGCGGTCATCGATGCCGACGGCCTGAGCGCGATGGGAGGCAAGCTGGACTTGATCCGCAAGTCGCAGAAGGAATTGATCCTCACGCCCCACCCGGGGGAAATGGCCCGCCTCACCGGCACCTCAATCCGGGAAATCCAGCAGAACCGGATCCAGGCGTCAAGGGAGTTTGCCCAGAAATACGGCGTCATCCTGGTCCTCAAAGGAGCCCGTTCCCTGGTAGCCGGCCCCCAGGGAGAGGTTTTCATCAACCCCACCGGGAATCCCGGGATGGCCTCCGGAGGAACGGGCGACATCCTCACCGGGATGATCGGAGGATTCCTGGCCCAGGGTTTCCCCCCCCTGGAAGCGGCCAAGCTGGGGGTTTTCCTCCACGGGCTGGCCGGCGATTTTGTCGCCCATCGGAAAGGATCGCGCGGGATTGCCGCCATGGACCTGGCCCAAGAAGCCCCCCCGCTTCTCCGCGCCCTGGCATCGGGAGAAGGCCGGATGGGAGATTTTTCCTTTCCCCTCCGGACCGAAATCTGCTATTAGAGGAAGGCGAAAAATTCCAAGACCCAAATCCCGAATAAATTCGAATGACCGAAATTTCAAATCACCAGACAAAAGAGCGGTTTGGAATTTGGTGCTTGGAAATTGGAATTTTAAAATCGGGATGGATGGAGAAAAGCGAGACAAGGGGACATTCGAGACCACGACCGAGAGTCCCGAAGAGACCCTTCGTCTCGGCCGGGTTCTGGGGGAAATCCTTCCCCCGGGATCTTTTGTAGCCCTGGTGGGAAGCCTGGGGGCCGGGAAGACCCTCCTAACCAAAGGGGTCGCCGGCGGACTGGGGGTGGAAGATGAACGGGAAGTGACCAGCCCTTCCTTTGTGCTGGTCAACGAGTACCGGGGCCGGATTCCCGTTTTTCACCTGGACCTCTACCGCTTGGAGAGCTTTGCCGCAGTGGAGGGGATCGGGTGGGATGAATTCGTCTGCGGGCCCGGAGTCACCCTGGTGGAATGGGCCGACAAGGTGGAGGATGACCTGCCCGAAGAGAGGATCGAAGTCCATCTGCAATGGGTGAGTGAAGAAAAGAGAAAATTGGTTTTTTACGGAAAAGGGACCGCCGGGAAAAAAATCATCGCGAAGCTGGAACATAGATGGAAGAGGGGGGGATGACGTGGCGCTGATTGTGCAGAAATACGGGGGAACTTCGGTGGGCGATATCGACCGGATCCGGAATGTGGCCAACCGGGCGGCCCAAACCCGGCGCGAGGGAAACGATGTGGTGGTGGTGGTCTCAGCCATGTCCGGGGAGACAGACCGGCTCATCCGGCTCGCCCAGCAGGCGCACGAGACCCCTGATTTACGGGAATACGACAGCCTGATTTCCACCGGAGAACAGGTGAGTGCGGCCCTGCTGGCGATTACCCTGCAGTCCATGGGAGTTCCGGCCAGATCTTTCCTGGGTCCGCAGATCCGCATTTTCACCGACAGCGCCTTTTCCGTAGCCCGGATCCAGAATGTGGAGACCAAACATTTGCGCCGGGCGATCAAAGCGGGCATCATCCCCGTGGTGACCGGGTTCCAGGGGGTGGATAAGGGGGGAAACATCACCACCCTGGGCCGGGGCGGATCGGACACGACCGGCGTGGCCGTGGCCGCGGCCCTGAAGGCCGACGTGTGCGAGATTTACACCGATGTGGATGGGGTTTACACCACGGACCCGAACATCTGCCCCGACGCCCGGAAGCTCTCCCGCATCTCTTACGACGAGATGATGGAGATGGCCTCCCTGGGGGCCAAGGTGCTCCAGATTCGATCGGTGGAGTTCGCCAAAAAATTCAACGTTCCCATTCACGTTCGTTCGTCGTTCAATGACAAGAACGGGACCTGGGTCGTCAAGGAGGATGAGAAAATGGAAAAAGTAATGGTCTCCGGGGTCACCTTGAATAAAAACGAAGCCCGCGTAACCATCGCAGGAGTCCCCGACAGGCCGGGGATCGCGTCCAAGATCTTTTCCCCCATCTCCGATGCCCACATCGTGGTGGATATGATCATCCAGAACTCCAGCGCCGACGGCCTCACCGACCTGACCTTCACCGTCCCCAAAGTGGACCTCAAAAGGGCGCTGAAACTGGTGAAGAAGACCGCCGAGGAGATCAAGGCCAAAGAAGTCCTGACGGAGGAGAATATCGTCAAAGTCTCCATCGTGGGGGCGGGAATGGTCAGCCATTCCGGCGTGGCTTCCAAGATGTTCACCGCCCTTTCCAGGGAGAATATCAACATCCTGATGATCAGCACCTCGGAGATTAAGATCTCCTGCGTGGTGGAGGCTAAGTACGGCGAACTGGCTGCGCGGGTGCTTCATCAAGCTTTTAATCTGGAAAAGGGGAGCTGAAGAAAGAATCCTGAGGCCTCCGAAGGTCTCTGCGGCGAGGCAAGATCGAAAAAGAGATCCTGCCCGACAGACCCCAGGCCGAAGAAATATCCCGTCCACGTTGGGAGGAGGAGAAAGGCGAGCCATGAGCCGGGAGCAACAGGGGGTGGTTCTTTTCCTCAGCCTGTTCCTTTGCCTCCTCTTTTTTCTCACCCATCCTTCTTCTTCCCTGAAGGAAGGGGGCAAAGCCCAGGTTGCGGGGGAACTCCTTGCCTTGCCATCGGGCGGTCAGGGAATTGTCCTGGAAATGGATGGGGAGGTCGGACCGCGGGGAGTGCTTCAAGCCGAATCGGGGATGACCGTCCGGGAGGCGCTGAAAAAGACCGGAGGGGTCCATGATCAGCTGTCTTTTCCGGAAGAAATCCTTTCCCAGAAGATCGAGAAGAGCAGTCGAATATCGATCGTGCCGGAGGGAGAAGGGAAGGGGAGGGTGGTAATTGAACCCATGGCTCCCGCCAGACTGAAGGTTCTCTCCGTTCCGATCCCGCTCAACACCGCCACCGCGGAAGAATTGGACACGCTGCCGGGAATCGGCCCCAAAACGGCCCAGGCCATCGTGGAGTTCCGGGAGCAGAAGGGAAAATTTGCCTCCCCGGAAGACCTGCTCCAGGTTCCCGGGATCGGCCCCAGGAAGCTGGCAGCCCTCCTTCCGCATATTATCGTTAGATAATTGGACACAGATGGGCCAGATAAAAAGAGACATGAAAACGCACCTCGATTATCTTCCCGTTCGCCTTCCTTTCTTTAGCGGGGTATTCTGCATTACTAACGTGCAGACTCTTTAATTTTTGTGAAGAAGAAATCCCCCCCCTAACCCTCCCCCTCGAGGGGGGAAGGTGTGAAAAAATTGGGGGAAGGGCAAAAAAAGTTCTTGACATAGCCATATAACTATGATAACATAGCCTCCATCCTAGACTTTCCCGGGGAGGAGGCGGCGATGGGCTATCTCTCGAAAGTGCAGGTGATTGAACGGGCCAAAGGGCAACGGCAGTTCTATATGATCTGCCCCGCTCCCCTGGCCCAAGCCTTGGAGATCGGAAAGGGCGAAACCATCGAGTGGGT
>JAPLIW010000454.1 GCA_026388915.1 Deltaproteobacteria bacterium | reverse complement strand
GGGCCAGAGCCACCCGGATCAGGGTGACTTCACCGTCATGGATCTTGGCCAGCCACTCCACTCGGGGGACGATTCCCTCGGCTAATTTCGAACCGTCCAGGGGAACCAGGATCTTCTTGAACATGGGAATCCTCCTTTCTTTCAATCATCTTTTCGCAGAATCTTCTGGGAGAAGACGGCGAACCCTACGAGGACCAGACCGGTCACATCGTAAATCCAGGAAGGATAAACCAGGGCCACACCGGCAATGACCAGAATGACCCTCTCATACCATGTGGCCTTCTTGAACATCCACCCGTCCATTCCCGCTGCCAGCGCAAAGATTCCCACCAAAGCCGTGGCGAAAGTCCAGAGGATATCGAACGGGCTTCCCTTGAGAAGAAGCGCGACCCCATCGGGGTGAAGGGTGAAGTTGAAAGGGACCAGAAAGGCCGGAAGGGTGTACTTCCAGGCCTGCATGGTGGTCTTGTAGGGGTCCCCGCCGGTGAGCGCCGCGGCGGCGAAGGGGGAAAGGGCCGTGGGGGGAGAAACTTCCGACAGGATGGAATAATAGAAAATAAACATGTGCGCCGCGAAATCGGGAACCCCCAGTTTCATCAAAGCAGGCGCGGCAATGACCGCGCAGATGATATAGGAGGCGGTGACCGGAACCGCCAACCCGATGATCCAGACCACCAGGGCGGTGAAAACGGCGGTGAGGAACAGACTGCCGCCGGCGTAATCGATGACGATGGAGCTGAACTTGAGCCCCAGGCCGGTGAGGGTCACCACCCCCACGATGATCCCGGCGGAAGCACAGGTCGTGGCCACCGAAAGGACCCCGATGGACCCCCCCCGCAAAGCCGCCACCAGTTTCTTGGGGACCAGGGCCGTATCCCGGCGGATGAAACTGACGGCGAAGACGATCACCGTGGACCAGAAGACCGCCAGAATGGGGGTAAAGCCCAGGACCATGATGGCCACGATGGCGATCAGCGAGATGAAGTGAAACCCGTATAAGCGGGTAAGCTGCCACAGGGAGTAGGTCCGGTCGAAGGCGATGGTCTTGGCCCCGAACTTCTTGGCATCGAACTCCACCATGAGGAAGATGGCCCAGTAGTAAAGGATGGTGGGGATGCAGGCCATGACGATGACATCCAGGTAGGAGATCTTCAGGAACTCGGCAATGAGGAACGCCGCCGCCCCCAGGACCGGCGGGGAGAGGATCGCCCCGATGCCCCCGGCAGAAAGGAGCCCCCCGGCGGCCTCTTTGCTATAGCCGGCTTTGGCCAGCATGGGATAAGCCACGGAGCCCAGGGTCACGGTGGTGGCCACTCCGCTCCCCGACGGCCCCCCCAGGAGGAAGGAGGCCAAGACTACCGTCCGCCCGGCCCCGGTGGGCTTTCCCCCCATGGCGCAGAGGGAAAAATCGATGAAAAACTTTCCCGCCCCGGAAAATTCGAGGAAGGCCCCGTAGATGGTGAAGAGAATGATAAAGGTGGAGGATACATCGATGGGGATCCCGAAGATCCCCTCCAGGGTCATGTACATGTGGCCCACGAGCCGGTCCAGCCCGTACCCCCGGTGGGTCCAGGGGGGCGGCAGCCAGGGCCCGACGTAGGCATAGACCAGGAAGCAGCTGACGACCACCGGCAGGATCCAGCTGGTCGTCCGCCGGGTGGCTTCCAGGACCAGGGCGATCAGGAGGGTGCCGAAGACCAGGTCCCAGGGGGTAGGGGTGACCGCCCGGTAGATAAACTCTTCAAAGTCCAGAAAGACGTAGACGATGACGGCGACTCCCAGGGCAGCCAGGATGTAGTCATACCAGAGGATCCGGTTCCGGAACCGCTTGAGGGAGGGGAAGACGAGGAAGACCAGGAAGAGAACGAACATGACATGGATCCCGCGGAGGATTTGGGTCATGATGATCCCCGCGGCGGCGTACAGGTGGAGGAGGGACATGATGACCGCCACCACGGTGATGAAAACGCCCATCTTCCCCGTCAGCCGGCGGGACGGACCCTCTTCCTCTTCGACGAAGGCTTCGGCTTTCTTCAGGCGCTCTTCGGTGATGAACTCTTCTTCCGCTTCCGGGGCCGTCTTCTTCTCCTCCGCCATCAGCCTCGCTCCTTTTTTCCTGAAGACAGGAGATATCGTCCCCAGGACATGCGCCGCACCCGAACTTCCAGACGATCCCCCCGTTCTCCCAACTCCGCCAGAGAGATCCTCTGGTTTCCATGGGAGAGGATTTGGGCATGGGTCATTCCCAAACGCATGACGAACGAATTCATTTTTCGGTCGACCGGATAATAGGTCCGGCCCTCTTCAAATCCGTAATAGGCGGCCACGGCCGGGCTTTGGGTCCGCACTCCCCGGAGGATGAAGGCTTCGCCCTCGCCCACCTCGAACTCTTCCGTTGCCGGCTCCAGGTACATGGAGTGGATGAAGGAGAAGGAGAAGAGGGCTGCCGATTCCGTGCGGATGAGGAGCCTCCCCGGCCGGTCGGTGTTTTCGATCTGCAGGACCGGCACCTCCCGCAGAAGGAAGGCGGCTCCTCCGGCCAGGAAAATGGAGAAGAATGAGAGAATCAGCCAGCCTCGGGTTTTCATCCACGGAGCTTCCTTCTTTCCCGCCGGGGCCCCGATGCCCGGCTTTACTTCACCTGGATTCCTTTCTCCCAAAAGTATTTGAGCGCTCCGGAATGGAAGGGAAGGGACGAGCCCACCGCGGCCGTGGCCAGGGTGAGATGTTGGGCCTCTTTATGGACGGCCACAAGTTCCGGCTGGTGTTCCAAAAGGACTTTGGTGATGCTGTAGCCCAGGCCGATGTCCATCTTTTCATGGCAGATCAAAAGGTTGGCCACGCCCACGACTTCCACGTCCGCCTCCATGCCCGGGTAGCTGGCTTTGGGGATAAACAGCTTGAAGTAAACGGGCCCGTATTTCTGGGTCAGGAAGTCAAGATGTTCGGCATTGGACAGGACCTTGATTTTGACCCCCGGCGTAGCCGCCAGATCCAAGACGGCGGCAGTGGGCAACCCGCCATCCCAGGCAAAGGCGTCGATCTTCCGGTCCTTGATGGCTCCTGCTGATTCGGCCACTCCCAGGCGTTCCCGCTTGATATCTTTTTCTGGGTTGATCCCGTAGCTTTCCAGGACTCTCACGGCTTTCACCTCTGTGCCACTGCCCGGAGAGCCGGTGGACACCCGCTTCCCCTTGAGGTCCTTCATGGATTTGACCCCGGTTCCTTCTGTGCTGATAAAGTGCATGAGATTGGTGTAGGGTACTACGACGGTTCGAACGGGAATCGGTCCGGAGGCTTTGAACCTTCCCAGCCCTTTCAGGGCGTCGTAGCCCACATCAGCCATGATCAGGGCCAGGTCCACTTTCCCGGCCTGGATCAGCTTACAGTTGTCCACGGAGGCCGAGGTCACCTCCGCGGTGGCCTCGGTGCTGGGGACGTACTTGGAGATGACATTGGCCATCCCGCCCCCGTAGGGATAGTACACGCCCCCGGTTCCTCCGGTGGCGATGGAGAGACGGTTGACTTTGGTCTGCGCCTCCGCCGTGCCGGAATCCATTACGATAAAGATGGTGAAGATGAAAAACAGTGAAAAGAATACGCCTCTCTTGGTGGCCATGTTTTCCTCCTCCTTTCAAATAGCATAGAGCATAGAGTTAAAGGAAAAAACCAAAAACGCTTGCCTTTCTGCTCATCAACCGATGCAAAAAAGGCGAAAGGAACGGAGCAAACAGAATAGGAGAAAATACCTAAAAATTAAGACTCCCTGCTCTCCGCTCCATGCTCCATGCTGTCTTAGATGACTTTGCCTTCCTTCAAACGGGCGATCGTTTCTTTATCGTATCCCAGGACATCCCTGAGAACTTCTTCCGTATGTTCTCCCAGCAGGGGAGGGGGAATCCGGTATTGAACGGGGGTTTCGGAGAGTTTCATGGGAGATCCCACGACTTTGACCTTCCCGATCTTCGGATGGCGCATCTCCACCAGCATCTGCCGGGCCAGCTGGCGGATGATCTCCTGGCCTTCCTTCTTCTTGAGGTCCACGGTGATGGCTTTCTTGTTCCGGTTGGTGCACAGGTAATAGGCGCTCAGCTCGCCGATCCAGGGAGGGCCCCAGTGGCGGGTTTCATCCCCCACGCCGGGGCGCTCCACGCGAATGATTTCCGTGCCCAGGTCGCCCAGCATCATGCTGCAGTAGGGCATGGCCAGGACCCGGGAAAGGTCCAGGACTTTGAGGTCAGCCAGGGCTTGGGGCATAAGGGTCTCCTTAAAAAAAATCCCCTCACCCATCCCCCGAATACGGGTAGGAGAGGAAAGGTGAGGGGCGAGGTCATTGGGAAACGCTGCGGGTCGATGTCGGAGTATTTCCTCCAGGGCCGCGCTGCCATGGGCTGAGGACCGCCCCTCTTCCTGTTTTCGGCGATCCCCACCTTGGCAATTTTGGCCGGGGCCTTCAAGAACCTTGGCCAAGAATCCGGAGCTAGGCCGGGGTCTTACCGATTGGCTTTGCGGTACCCCAGCTGATCCATGGCGATGATGGTTTTCTGGATATTGGCCGTGCCCTCCACGATGGAGATGGATTTGGCGTCCCGGTAGTAGCGGGCCACCGGATATTCGGTGGAATAACCGTAGGCGCTGAGAATCCGCATGGCGAAGTCCGCCGCCCTCCCGGCCACCTCCCCGGCATAGTACTTGGCCATGGAGGTCTCCAGCACGTTATTCAACAGGCCTTCGTCCTTTTGCAGCGCGGCCCGGTACACCAGGAAGCGGGCCGCCTCGATCTCCGTGGCCATGATGGCGATCATGTCCTGGTTCATCTGGTACTGGCCGATCTGCTGCCCGAACTGGCTGCGCTCGTTGCAGTATTTGACCGCCGCCTCGAGGCAGGCCTGGGCGATCCCCACTCCGCCCGCGGCGCAGGAGAGGCGGGTCTGATTCAGAGAGCCGAATACGTGTTTGATCCCGTCGCCCAGTTGACCCAGGACGGCGTCTTTGGGAACCTTGACGTCTTCCAGGACGATCTCCCCCGTGGGGGCGGAATGGAGCCCCAGCTTGTCCAGGGGCCGGGTGGAGATTCCCGGGAGGTGCATATCCAGGAGAAACGTGGAAAGCCCCTTGCTCTTGGCCGCCGGATCGGAATAGGCGTAAAGAACGCACAGATCGGCCACCTGGGCGTTGGAGATCCAGGTCTTGGAACCGTTGACCAGGAAATAGTCTCCCTTGGGGAGGGCCGTGGTCTTCATGGCCATGACGTCGGAGCCGGCGTTGGGTTCGGTGATGGCGAAGCAGCTGATGAATTCCGTAGAGACCAGCTTGGGGATGTATTTTTTCTTCTGCTCCTCGGTTCCGTACCGGTAGACGGAGAGGGCGGGACCGAAGGTCTGCATGTTGAAGGTGACCCGCAGAGAGGCGCTGGACCGGGCGATCTCCTCGGTGATAATCGCTCCGGCCAGAAACCCCATCCCGTTGCCGCCGTATTTTTCGGGAACCAGGGTCCCGTAGAAACCCAGGTCGGCCATTTTCTTGATGACTTCCCGCGGGAAATAGTTCTCCTTCTCCCACTTATCCGCGAAAGGAATGATCTCCTTCTCGGCAAAATCACGGGCCGTTTCACGGATGGCCTGCAATTCCTCGCTCAACTTAAAGTCCATGTATTCCTCCCAGGGGAGCTCATAGCAATTCAGCTCATAGCTCATAGCAAAAACCACGGGCTTTGAGCTAAATTGCTATGAGCCATGAGCTATGAGCCATATTGCTATGAGCTACATTGCTGTGATCTATTAGGGGTTATTCGATGACCGCCAGAACCATGTCGGTTTCGCAGGTCTGGCCGATGGAAACCTTGATTTCCTTCACCACGCCGGCTGCGGGAGCCACGATGGGCATCTCCATCTTCATGGCTTCCAGGATGGCGATTTCATCATCTTCTTTTACCTTGTCGCCGACTTTCACTTTAATGTCCACAATCTTTCCCACCATGGGAGCGGTAACATTATGACTCATACAGAATCTCCTTTCCGTTTCCTTTTTCTTTTAGATTTTAAACCGCAGGAAGCGCAACCCACTGGTTTGCTTGACGGCTTCTTCCCCCGAGGAATCTTCAGGGAGGAACGTTTTGACAAGACAATTCACCTATAACCCATGGTTTTTATTTTGTCAATATGAATACGCTGCTTGCCCCTCCCCAGTTTTTGGAGAAAGAACCCAGCCCGGGAAAAAACGGGAAGAGAGAGGGGCTAGCCCATGGGGTTCAGGCTGGAGGAATTCGGATCATCATCCTAAGGCGGCCATTCTTTCATTGGGTCGGGCCTGTCCCGGGGAGATTCGCGAGGGGAGATGTTTTCACCCAGTCTTGATGATCTCGTAAAAAGTCTCTTGGAGCGTCACCCCGGCGAAAGCCGGGGTCCAGAACATCTTGAAATAACTGGATTCCGGCTTTCGCCGGAATGACGAATTCTATGGAATTGCGACTTTTTACGAGTTCATCAGTCTTGCCTCTGGCGTTAATTCCTCGCAGGCCTCTCTTTGCGGAGGACAGGCAGGAAGGTGATTAGAAAACCATGATCCCGCCGAGCCTGATGATCCGAATTCTTCCAGCCTGAACCCCAACGACCACGGAAAAATGGGGATGGGCAAGGAGTACGCTGATAAAAAAACTCCCGTACGGCGGTGCTGCGGTGCGGCAGTTGCGCATCCTTTGAAGGCAGCACCGCCGCATGGCAGCACCTATTGATTATTTTGGGGTTGACTTTTCTCCCCGGGGGTATCTATATTTACCCGACATGGAAAATCAAGCCGGGTCGCCGTTGGTTCGATCTTCCCAGGAAGGGAATGATTCTCCGCCATGAAGCGCTCCCAGGGTTTCCAGAAATTTGCCAGGAAATTCAACTCCCGGGTCGCCTACTTCGTCCCTCACTCGTTTCTCTTTGCCATCCTGCTCACCTTTTTGGCCTATTTTTTGGGGATCCTGGTCACCTACCAGGGGCCTTTTGACATGGTCAAGTACTGGGTCCATGGGGTGTGGAACCTCCTTTCCTTCTCCATGCAGATGGTGCTCCTGGTGGCTGCCGGTTTCAGTGTGGCCACCGCCCCCGCCAGCCAGAGGGTCCTTCGCTTTCTGGCCGCGATTCCATCCACCCCCCGGCGGGGAGTGATGTTTCTCACGGCGTTTACCGCCCTCTGCTCTCTTCTGCACTGGGGCCTGGGGATTATCGCCGGAGCGTTCCTGGCCCGGGAGATGGGGAGGAGGATCTTCCACGTGGATTATCCCCTGCTGGTGGCCGGCGCTTTTATCGGAATGTGCGCTGGCAACCTGGGAGTCTTTGCCGCCGACCCGCTGGTCATCCGCAAGGCCGTCCCCTTTCTGGAGAAAGCCATGGGAATGGCCCCGAACCCGGAGCTTCCCTGGAGCCTCATCCCGCTGGCGGGGTTCCTAGGCGGGGTGACCGGGGTCGTGGGGATCCTGGGTTTCCTCTACCCGGAGGAGAAGGAAGCCACCCCGCCTTCCGCCGCGCTGCTGGAGCGGTTTGAAAGGGAAGACCAGGCCGAGGAGATATCCATTGCCGCCGAGCGGGAGATCCATCAGAAAGGAAAGCTGCCTTTCGGCGTATGGTTGGAACACAGCCGCTGGCCGGTCTGGCTGATCTCCATCATGGGCTTTTCCTACATCGTTTTCTGGTTCTACGGCAGAGGGTTCACCCTGAACCTCAACATCGTCATCTTCGTCCTTTTTACCCTGGCCCTCTCCCTGCATGATACCCCCATGCATTTTTTGCGGTCCCTGGAAAGTTCGGCCCGGGCCGCCCACGGCATCATCGTCCAGTTTCCGTTTTATGCCGGCACCCAGGGAATGCTCGCTTCCTCCGGCTTGGCCGCGCTGGCCACGGGGTGGGTCCTGTCGGCAGCCGGGGCAGCGACCTATCCGACCCTGCTTTACCTCCATGCGGTCCTGCTGAATCTTTTCGCTCCGACCTCCGGAAGCGCGTGGGAGATCCAGGGGCCGCTGGTGTTCAATGCCGCCCAGAGTTTGGGAATCAACCTCCCCCGGGCCATGCAGGCTTTCTCGGCGGGGGAAATGGTGGGCAATGTGATCCATCCTTTCTGGACCATTCCCCTCATGGGCATCTGCGGTCTATCGGTGAGGGATATCATGGGGTATTGCCTGATGGCCTTTGTTCTACTTACCGGCATTTGGATCTTATGTGTAAACTTTTTGCCAGTTTAGAGAATAGCTCATAGCAAAGTAGCTCATGGCTCATGGCAATTTAGCTTAAAGCCCCTGGCCTTTGCTATGAGCTAAATTGCTTTGAGCTTTGAGCTATTTTAGGGAGGTTCCATGCCTGAACTCACCGGCCGAGACCGGATCCGGGCGGCGATGAAGCGGACCTGTGCAGACCGCATCCCCTACAGCTTAATCCTCGGGCCTTTCCGGGCCAGAGTTCTGGGGTGTTCCCCGCGGGAATATTATCAGGAGGGGAGGAAACTGGCCCATTCCACTTTGATCGGTCATGAAATGTTCCAGCATGACAGCGTGGACGTGGCCTGGGACATCTTCCTGGAGGCTGAAGCAGCGGGGGCGGAACTGGAATTCCCGGATGACGGGGTTCCACAGATAAGGAAGCACGTGCTCTCCCAGAAAGCGGCCCTTTCCGCCCTCCAACTTCCCCGGCCGGAATCCAGCGGGAGATACCCCCTCTTTCTGGAAGCCTGCAGGGCCGTGGGAAGTTCCCTTCGGGGAGTCGCCATGTCGGGAACGGTAACCGGTCCGTGGACCATTGCCGCCGGTTTGAGGGGGACCCAGGAGTTGATCTACGACACCGTGGACGACCCCGCCTTCGTTGAGGAGCTCCTGAAGTTCACCACGGAAGTGGCCCAGGTTCTGGGGGCCGGAGTGCTCGAGACCGGTCTCAGCCTGACTCTGGGGGAGGCGGCTTCTTCCTGCAGCCTGATCTCTCCGGCGATTTACCGCCGGTTCATCAAGCCCTGCCATCAACAGATCGTCCAGTTCTGCCGGGAGAGGAAGGCCAACCTTTCCATGCACATTTGCGGGTACATCGATCCCCTCATGGAGGACCTGGTGGACCTGGGGATCGGGGCCCTGAGCATGGACAGCCCGTCGTCCCTGAAAAGAATGGTGGAGATCTCCCAAAAAAAGATCGTCCTGTTGGGCAACGTGGCCACTTCCCTTTTTGTCAGCGGAACCCGGGAGGAGATCGAGAACTCGGTGAAGGAATGCATTCGCACGGCGGCTCCCGGAGGAGCTTTCATCCTTTCCTCCGGGTGCGAACTGCCCTACAACGCCACGATTGAGCGGGCCCGGTTCTTCGTCGAGGCGGCCAGGAATTACGGAAGACCCGAATGGTTTCTCGCCCAATAGTCGCAGGGTCGAATCGTCATTCTTATCGCTCCGTCCGTTCTCCTTGGCCGCCTTTCGAAATGGGCTTCTCTTTTTTCTCCTTGACAATCGCAATACCCATTTTATAATTTCACTGAAATTTTCCCTCCTCCCTTTTCCATCGGGTGAAACATGTACACATGGTTTTACGGTTTTTCCGAAGAGCCCTTTAACGTCAATCCGGACCCCCGTTTTCTCCATCTGACGGAGACCCACCAGCAAGTCCTGGACTCCATGATCCGGGGCATTCTGGATCGAAAGGGCTTCATCCTCGTCCTGGGAGAGCTGGGAAGCGGCAAAACGACCCTGGTCCAGCATCTGCTGAACACGATCGACCGGAAGGTCAAGGCCGTGGCCGTCTTCCGTCCCCAAAACACCTTTGAGGAGTTGCTGGAAGATGTCCTCCGGGAGCTGAAAGTTCCTTCGGCCCCGCAGAACAAAGTATCCCTGGTGAGACAGCTGAATGACTACCTCCACAGCCTCACCCCGGACCAAACCCTGGCCATTCTCATCGATGATGCCCAGGAACTCAGCCCGGAGATCATGGAAGAACTGCGCCTCCTGCCCACCCCGGAGACCCTCAGCGCGAAGAAACTGCAGGTCGTTCTGGTCGGGCAGCCGGAGCTGAAAACCAGGCTGGATTCGCCGAACCTCCGGGAGCTCAGACAGAGGGTCGAGATTACGGGCGAGATCCGGCCTTTGAGCGAGGAGGAATGCCGGCAGTATATCGCCCACCGGCTGGAGAAAGTCGACAGCGAGATCAGCAGGGTCTTCAGCCCCGAGGCCATCGATCTGATCTGCCGGCACGCCAGGGGGAACCCCCGCACCCTCAATATCCTTTGCGACAACGCCTTCCTGGTCGGGTACGGCCTTTCCAAGAAGAAAGTCGATTCCCCCATCGTGACCGAGGTCCTGGAGGACCTGGATTTCGTCGACCCGGAGGAGTTGGATGAAGGGAGACCGAAAGAGGTGCGCAGGATAAGGGTGGCGGCCGCCGGGGGAAAAAGCACTCTCTTCCGGAAGATTGGCTTTTCTCTGCTGGCCCTGCTCGGGGTGGGGGCCATCATCCTTTTGGGAAGGATATACCTGAAGGGCCCGGAGGAGCCCCCCATGGCGAAGTTTCCCATCCAGCCGCCGGCCATCCGGGGAAAAGCTCCCTCTGTTCCCTCGGAAGAAAAGCCCGAAGGGGTCGCCCAAACGGTTTCCCAACCCGAAGCGGCCAAACAACAAGCGGTGCAGGAAACACCAGCGGAGAAAAAGATTCCCCCTCCGGTTCTTCCAAAGGAGATCAAACCAGCATCCCCGATCCCGGCAAAAACAGAACCCGCCCCGGCGGCGGCCGAGCGAAAACCTTCGTCCCCGGACGAGCGCCCCGCGGTGGCCTTGAAACCCACGCCCGCATCCCCCCCCTCCCCGGCCACCGGTCCCCGGTCCAAGGCGGAGGCCCGGATCAAAAAGACGGTCACCGTGAAAGCGGGAGAGTCCATCTATACCATTGCCGCCAAGAATTATCGGGTGGCCAATACCTCGGTGGTGGATCAGATTCTGGAGGTGAATCCGCGAATCCCCAGTTCCCGCAAACTCCTGGCCAACCAGCAGGTGAGCCTTCCCGACATTACCGAGGAGTCGCTCGTCCTGGAGAGCGGCGACGGGACCTATCAGGTCCGGCTGGGGACCTTCTTGAAGCCCGAGTACTCTTCTTTCCTGAAGGGAGAGCCTGCTTTGCGGGGGAAGGAGATCAAGATCATCCCCCGGAAGTTGCCCGGAGGGGAGACCTGGTACCGGGCGGTGGCCGGAAAATTCAGCACCCGTGAAGAGGGATTGAAGGTCATCCGGGAATTGAATGGAAAGGGCTTGTCTCCTTATTTCCCGGGGTTCAAGAAAAAGAAATAGCCCCCCCAAAGCTTATAGCAATTTGGCTCATAGCTCATGGCAATTAGGCAAAGACCTCAGTTCTTGGCCATGAGCTATATTGCTATGAGCTAAATTGCCATTAGCTATGAGCTATTTGCTTGTTCTGGCCTGGGTGCTGAAATGCCTCTTGAGCTTCCCGGGGGGCTTTTTGGCGGTGCCGGAGGCCTTCACGATCAGAATGGCGCTGACCTGGGCGTCTCCAGTGGAGGGAATGAAATCCAGATTCAGCACCCCGTCGGAGACGCTCACCGTGAAGGTAATATCCAGAGCCGTATCCTTCCCGGCTGCGGCGTAAATATCCAGGCCATCCAAGGAAAGGCGTCCTTCCACCCAGACGTCGAAAACTCGCTGATTCCTGGCTGAATGGATGCTTTCGACGAACTTGAGAGTCAGGTCATAACTTCCGTTGGCCATGGGAAGGGCATAGGAGAAGTTGCCGTACCTTTCGTCCTGATACAGGGCTCCATCCCGCGTTCCCTTTACCGCCGCGGCGCTCTTGCCCGATGCTCCCCCGAAAAAATGCTGGTCCGCCGCGTAGCGCGCTCCGCTGCCGTCCGTGTATTCGCCTCCCCCGGCATTCAGAGCCAGGACCAGGTTCGGGGACGGAGAGAGGGCCGCGAAGCTGGCGGAAATGGTGTGGTTGGCGGTTACGTTTCCGAACCCGTAAGAGGTCGCCGCTCCGACAGAACCTCCATCCACCTTCACCTCACTCACCGTGTATCCTGGGGCCGGAGTAAGGGTAAAGGTCTGGCCCGCGCCTGCGGTGACCGTCACTGCTCCCGGGGGAGAAATGGTTCCGTTCGCCCCGGCCGAGGCATTGATGGTGAAGGTGGATGGGGAGGTCCCCTGCTGATTCACGGTGAAGGTCTTCCCTGCTACGGTCAGCGTTCCGCTGCGGGAGGAAGAAGAATTGGGGGTTACTGAAAAATAGACCGCACTGCTTCCCGAGCCGCTGCTGTTCGAGGTGACGATGACCCAGGAGGCATTGCTGAATGCGGTCCAGGAACATCCCGTGCCGGCGGACAGGCTGACCGTCCCGGCTCCGCCCGAGGAGCCAAAGGACTGAGCATCGGGAGAGGTCGAGAAGGCGCATCCTCCCCCGCCCCCGTACACAACTTCGGAAGAAAACTCGCTTTCGGCGAAAGCGGTATCGTAAGCCGTGGCGGCGAAATAATAGGGTATTCCATCCTGCAAATCGGAAACCGTACAGGTCGTGGTCTTCCCCGCATCGAGGTAATGGCTGTAGTCGCCGCTGGACGTCCCATAGTACACTCGGTAGCCCGCCACATCCTCCTCCAGGTTGGGGTCCCATTGAAGGGTCACCTGGGCGGACTGGACGGGGGTGGAGAGAAAGAAGATCATCGTCAGGAAGAAGTAGAGGGCGCAGGGTGCGGGGCGAAGAGAATAAGGGAAACGGGGCATGGTAAGCCGCTCGCAGCGGAGAAGGGAGAAGGCCAAAGGAATGTACCGGAGAAACGGAGAAACGGTGAAACGATGAAAAGCAGATGCGGAGACGCGGAGAAACGGAAACGGCAAAAGGGCGGAAATAAGAAGGCCCAGGGCACGAGGCGCGACGGCCAGGGCCAAGAAATTAAAGAACCCTATCAGGAGGTGTGATAGGAGAGTCGGAATGTAGGGAAAAAGGGTGAGTACCAGGGATAGGCCATAAAAAAGCACTACGTTCCTCCTTCATCAAGCCCTCCCTGGCTCTGATGG
>JAPLIW010000799.1 GCA_026388915.1 Deltaproteobacteria bacterium | reverse complement strand
TTGGTAAGCAAATTAACATCGGGCAACGATTCTCTGAAATCCCCCCCAACCCCCCTTTAGAAAAGGGGGGCAAGGGGGGATTTCTGGGAGGCGTGTGGTCCTGGGCAAAGATTGTGATTTTGGTTGCGGCGCAGCCGCGCTAAGTTTATCTGTGTCCCATTAGGTTTTTTCATTTTCCCTTGCCCCTTAGCGGGGAAATGGTATTGTAATAAGGAATGAAATGACAGGAGGGGCAGTTATGAACGTCGGTGATCGAATCAAATTTTCCTTCGGCGGGAAAGAAAAAGAAGGGGTGGTGACCCGGATCTTTCCCAAAAAGGTGTACCTGAAAGTGGATTTCCCGAAACACCCGGGCAAAGTCGTCATCCGGTCCCTGGCCGAGCTGGAGGGAAAGGTTCCCAGAGAGAAGAAGAAAGCGAAAAAGGCGAAGAAAGAGAAGGCCACCCGTTCCCCGGAAAAGAAGGGCGAAGAGAAAAAGGAATAGACCGCCGCCGGAGAGACTCCTACAACCTTGAGTCTTTCTGCTGCTTTTCTTTCCGTTCGCGGGAGAAACGCCGGTACAGGTAAATCCCCAGTCCCGCCGCAATCAGGATTTGAGCGGCCACGCAGATGATCAACAGGGCGAAAGCGGTCATAGGTTCCGTATCCGGTGAACGAGCGGAGAACCTCTTCTGACCCGCTCAGAATTTAACCGAGAAGGAGGAGAACTCCCCGCGATATTCTTCGGGTTGGGCGATCAGCTCGGTGACGTGAGCGGATGGAGGGCCCCGGCGGCACCACTGGACCATGGCCTCCACATCCTGTTCGTCCCCCTCGAAGACGGCGGCCACGGCCCCATCCGGAAGGTTTTTCACCCAGCCGGTAATGTTGAATTTGGCCGCCTGCCGCTGGGCATAGTAACGGAAATTCACTCCCTGCACAATTCCTTTTACGATCACTTTGACGCGTAACTTGGCCATTCCATGAACCTCCCCCCTCACCCCATTCCCTCTCCCCGACGCGGGGAAGAGGGAGATGGTGAGGGGGATGCAATTGGGGTGTATTAGAGTGTTATCTCAACAATTCCAGAAATTCATCTTCCGATAAAATCTTAACGCCTAAAGCCTTCGCCTTTTCGTACTTGGACCCCGGGTCCTCTCCCACCACCACATAATCCGTCTTCTTGCTCACTGACGAGGAGGCCTTCCCCCCTAGCGATTCCACCCTGGACTCGGCTTCCTCCCGGCTCAGGGTCTTCAACCCGCCGGTGAAAACGAAGCTCTTCCCTTCGAGTTTCAGGTCTTTGGGCCGCGGCCGGGCCGGCCGGGAAGGAACCTCCACCCCGAATTCCTTCAGCTTCCGGATGACTTTTTGATTCCCTTTCTGCTCGAAGAATTTGACGATGGAGGAAGCAATCTGCTCCCCGATGCCCTTGATCCCGGTCAGCTTTTCCAGGGGGGCTTGAGAAAGCTCTTCCAACGCGGAGAATTCATGGGCCAGGAGTTTGGCGATGTGTTCCCCCACATGAAGGATCCCCAGGGCGTAGATCAGCCGCTCCAGCGTGGTCTTTGGGCTGCTCCGAATGGCCGTGAGAATATTATCCGCCAGCTTGGGACCCATCCGCTCCAGGGTGAGCAGGTCATCCAGGGTCAGCCGGTAGAGGTCGGCGTAGTCTTTGATCAGGCCCTTATCCACGAACTGCTCGATGATCTTCTCCCCCAAACCATCGATATTCATCGCGTCCCGGGAGGCGAAATGAAAGATGGTTTCCTTGAGCTTGGCCGGACAGGCGATGCCCGTGCAGCGGGCCACCGCTTCTCCTTCGGGTCGGTCGACTTCCGACCCGCAGACGGGGCACCGATCGGGCAGACGGAATTTTTTCTCTTTTCCCGTTCGCTTTTCGGGGATCACCCGGACCACTTCGGGGATGACATCCCCGGCCCGCTGGACGACCACCGTATCCCCGATGCGGACATCTTTCCGGTCCACCTCGTCCTGATTGTGCAGCGTGGCGCTGCTGACGGTGACGCCTCCCACCCGGACCGGCTCCAGGACCGCGGTGGGGGTCAGGGCCCCGGTCCTTCCCACGTTCACCACGATATCCAGAATCTTCGTGGTCACCTGCTTGGGTTTGAACTTGAAAGCCAGGGCCCAGCGCGGGCTCCGGGCGATGGTCCCCAGCGTTTCCTGGTGACGGAAGGAGTTTACCTTGAGGACCACGCCGTCGATCTCGTAAGGGAGCTTTTCCCGGAGATCATCCATTTCGCGGTAGTAATCGAAGACCCGGTCAATATTCTTGCATCGCCGGCGGTTGGGGTTGACCTTGAACCCCCAGGCCTGGAGGGCGTCGAGGAGCTCCCACTGGCTGGCGAGTGTGGCGCCGGTGAATTGGCCAATTCCGTGGCAGAAGATGTCGAGGGGACGCTGGGCCGTGATGGAGGAGTCCAGCTGCCGGAGGGAACCGGCCGCCGCATTCCGGGGATTGGCGAAAAGGGACTCCCCGCTCCTTTCCCTCTTCAGGTTGAACTCCTGGAAGGCTTGGAGGGGAAGGTAAACCTCGCCCCGGACTTCCAGGCGCGAAGGAAGGGATCCTCCCTTTTTCAGAAGCAAGGCCATGGGAATGGACTTGATCGTTTTGAGGTTCTGGGTGACGTTTTCTCCCACCAGTCCGTCTCCCCGGGTGGAACCGGTGATAAAAAACCCATTCTCGTAAACCAGCTCCACCGCCACTCCGTCGATCTTCAACTCGACACAGTATTCCACATCCAGGTCGGTTTTAAGGCCCCGTTTGACCCGGCCGTCGAATTCCCGGGCTTCCGCTTCTTCAAAGGCATTGGCCAGGCTGAGCATGGGAACGGCGTGACGGACCTCTTCGAACTTATCCAGGGGAGGGGCGCCCACTCGCTGGGTCGGGGAGCTGGGCGTGATGAGGCGGGGATACTCCTTTTCCAACCCCTCCAGCTCGCGCATGAGCCGGTCGTATGACCCGTCGGAAATGACCGGGTCATCGAGGACATAGTAGCGGTAGTTGTGGAAGTTGAGCTCTTCCCGGAGCTTCTCGATCCTTTTCTTGGCCTGCGCTTCGTTCATATCAAACTACCTTTGCACCCTAGAGAGCACAGCAAGGCAAAGACAAAAAAAAAGATGAACCACAGAGGGCACAGAGATCACAGAGATATATGAAAAAACGAAAAATCATAGAACAAAACATGATGAACTCGTAAAAAGTCGCAATTCCATAGAATTCGTCATTCCGGCGAAAGCCGGACTCCAGTTATTTCAAGATGTTCTGGACCCCGGCTTTCGCCGGGGTGACGCTCCAAGAGACTTTTTACGAGATCATCAAACATTACTGCCAAGAATTATTACGGAGAGTTGCTGCAAATAGTTACTAAGGAGTCCATTATAGTCTAAACATTCATTGGTTGGAGGACCTTTCCTCTTGAAAACCTTGAACTGGACTCCGGCGCCTGCCCCGGACTCGATCCGGGGTTCGCCGGAGTGACGAATATTTGAAAGGCATGGTTCTTTATGGTCATTCCGGCGGAAGCCGGAATCCAGGATGATGAAAAGACCGAATTCCTGTCCAGATAATTATGGCCTCATTAGTATCTTTGGTATTTAGAGCTTGTCCGTAAATAGCATTCCCCCCTTTGTAAAAGGGGGGCAGGGGGGATTTCCCCGAGGGATCTCAAAGCAAATCCCCCTATTTCCCCCTTTTTCAAAGGGGGATTTAAACCCCACAACTTATTTAAGGATAA
>JAPLIW010000458.1 GCA_026388915.1 Deltaproteobacteria bacterium | reverse complement strand
ATTTTTGTCGGTACGGTTCTGGTCTTTTTTTTGGTCAGCTATTGGTTTATCTGGGCATGCGAACGACTAAGGAGGTAATTTTATGAACTGGCTATATCTCATTTCTGGTCTGATTGCATTGGGTCTCCTCATTTATTTATTTTGGGCACTCCTAAAGCCGGAGGATTTATCATGAACATCTTTGGGTGGCTACAAGTGTTATTGTTTTTAGGCGTTATCCTGGCGCTGGCAAAGCCTCTGGGTTCTTACATGGCCCGGGTGTTTGGAGGGGAGAAGACTTTCCTTCATCCTGTATTTGGACCGGTGGAGCGGTTCATCTATCGCCTGGCAGGGGTGAAGCCCGACTCCGGAATGAATTGGAAAAAATACGCCTTGGCCCTCCTGTTCTTCAATGTGCTTGGCATCTTGGTCGTCTATGCCCTGCAGCGCCTCCAGACCTGGCTCCCCTTGAACCTCATGAAGTTTGGGCCGGTACCCCCGGATCAGGCTTTCAACACGGCCGTAAGTTTCGCCACCAATACCAACTGGCAGAGTTACGGCGGCGAGACCACGATGAGCTATCTCACCCAGATGCTCGGACTGGCCGTGCAGAACTTTCTTTCGGCGGCGACTGGCATGGCTGCGGTTGTTGCTTTCATCCGAGGGTTTGTCCGCTCGAACGCTAAAGGATTGGGTAACTTCTGGGTGGACTTGGTGCGCAGCAACCTCTATATTCTTCTACCCATTTCTTTCATCATCGCTTTGATTCTGATCTCTCAAGGCGTGGTCCAAAACTTCCGTCCTTATCAAACCGCAAACTTGCTCCAACCGACCAGTTATGAAAAGCCTAAACTTGATGCCGCCGGTCAGCCCCTCCAAGACGCGCAAGGCAAGCCTATCACCGAAACGGTGGTGGTAAAGGAACAGGTTTTGCCTCTGGGGCCGGCCGCTTCACAAATAGCCATCAAGCAGCTCGGCGTCAACGGCGGCGGTTTCTTTAACGCCAACTCTGCCCATCCTTTCGAAAACCCAACCCCCCTGAGCAACTTCGTGGAGATGCTGGCCATCTTTTTGATATCGGGGGCCCTTTGTTATACCTTTGGCAAGATGGTTGGGGACACCCGGCAGGGTTGGGCCGTTCTGGCGGCGATGACGATCATTTTCTGCGCTATGCTCGGCGTTGCGGAATGGGCTGAACACGGGGGGAATCCTGCGCTAGCCAGGTTGAGTGGAGTGGATCAAACCGGCGGACCGCTGCAGGCGGGGGGCAACATGGAAGGAAAGGAGGTGCGTTTTGGCATTAGCGCCTCCGCCTTGTTTGCGACCATCACGACCGCCGCCTCCTGCGGAGCGGTAAACTCCATGCACGATTCCTTTACCCCCCTTGGAGGACTGGTGCCGTTGTGGTTGATGGAAGTCGGTGAAGTCATATACGGGGGCAATGGATGCGGCTTGTATGGAATGCTGATCTATGTGATTATCTCCGTCTTTGTGGCGGGATTAATGGTAGGGCGAACGCCGGAGTATCTTGGGAAGAAGATCGAAGCCTATGAAATGAAGATGGCGTCCCTGGCCATTCTCGTTCCCATGCTTTTGCCTCTCATGGGTACGGCCGTTGCGGTGCTATTCCCGGCGGGAATTTCCTCGGTGGCTAACCCCGGTCCCCATGGGTTCAGCGAGATTTTGTATGCCTTTTCCTCGGGTGTGGCCAACAACGGCAGCGCCTTTGGCGGGCTGAACGCCAATACTCTCTTTTACAACACGGCCATTGCCGTGATGATGTTTTTCGGTCGGTACTGGATCCTCATCCCGGTTCTGGCGATTTCCGGCTCCCTGGCCATGAAAAAGACGGTCCCGTTCAGCTCCGGGACCCTTGAAACCCATACGCCTCTGTTCATTGCCTGGCTGGTCGGGGTAGTGGTTGTCGTGGCGGCCCTAAACTTCTTGCCAGCACTGGCGCTCGGTCCTATCGTGGAGCATTTGCTGCTTTATTGATTATCCCGCAATTTCGTGAATGCCTTGGGGTTGCAATCTTTGGGTTCATAGGTGGAGGAGAATGATGAAGCTTCAGAATCCCCAGAAGAAACAGTCCCTTTATACCGCCCAACTGTACCAGAATGCCCTGTTCGAGGCCTTAAAAAAGTTTGCCCCCCGGAAGATGGTTCGCAACCCGGTGATGTTCGTGGTCGAGGTAGTCAGCGTCCTGACAACTGGGTTTTGGGTCCAGGCCCTCCTAGGAAAAGGGGAAGCGCCGGCCGGTTTCATCGGCCACATTTCCTTGTGGTTGTGGTTTACGGTCCTCTTTGCCAATTATGCGGAGGCGCTGGCCGAGGGGAGGGGAAAGGCCCAGGCCGAGGCATTAAAGCGGATGCGCAAACAAACTCAGGCCAAGAAGCTGCCCAAGGGCTACTCGTTGGATGGCCATGGCAAGCCGGAAGCAGCGGCTTACTCCTTGGTCTCCTCGACGGAACTGCGCAAAGGGGACCTGTATTTGGTAGAGGCGGGGGACATTCTTCCGGCCGATGGCGAGATCATAGAAGGAATTGCCTCGGTCGACGAGAGTGCCGTGACCGGGGAGAGCGCCCCGGTCATTCGCGAATCGGGAGGAGACCGGAGCGCGGTCACCGGCGGTACCCGGATTCTCTCCGACTGGCTGATCGTCCGGGTGACCGCGGATCCCGGTGAAAGCTTCCTGGATCGGATGATCGGCCTGGTCGAAGGTGCGAAGCGGCAGAAGACGCCCAACGAAATCGCTCTGGACATTCTGCTGGCCGGGTTTACCATCATTTTTCTGGTGGTGTGCGCCACGCTTCTGCCTTTTTCCCTTTACAGCGTGAGAGTCGCGGGCCAGGGGATCCCCGTGACGATTACCGTTTTGGTCGCCTTGCTCGTCTGCCTCATTCCGACCACGATCGGCGGGCTCCTCAGCGCCATCGGAATTGCCGGCATGGACCGCCTGATCCGGCGCAACGTCATCGCCATGTCTGGAAAGGCAGTAGAAGCGGCGGGCGATGTGGATGTACTGCTTCTCGATAAGACCGGCACGATTACGCTGGGGAATCGCCAAGCCGTAGATTTGATTCCCGTCGGCAACATAAATATCCAGGAGCTGGCAGAATTAACTCAGTTGGCCTCTCTGGCGGATGAGACCCCCGAAGGCCGAAGCATTATGGCCCTGGTGAAGGAAAAATATGGTTTGCGGGGGCGAACGGTGGCTCCGGCAGAGGGAAAAGGGATGCAATTCCTGCCCTTCAGCGCTCACACGCGCATGAGCGGGGTAGATATCAACGGCCTTAGAATACGCAAAGGGGCTGCGGATGTGATCATCGGTCAGGTGGAGAAGAATGGCCATCGTGTCCCCCGTGAGCTCAACGATGCCATAGACCGCATTGCTCGCTCGGGGGGAACGCCGCTCGTTGTAGCCCGGAATGACCAAGCGGTAGGGGTCGTCCACCTCAAAGATGTAGTCAAAGGTGGAATCCGGGAGCGCTTCGCTCAGCTCAAACGCATGGGGATCAAGACGGTGATGATCACCGGAGACAACCCGGTGACCGCCGCAGCCATCGCCGCCGAGGCAGGGGTGGATGACTTCCTGGCTCAGGCCACGCCCGAGGCCAAGCTCAAGCTGATCCGTCAGCACCAGGCGGGCGGGCGCCTGGTGGCCATGACCGGGGATGGCACCAATGACGCCCCCGCTCTGGCCCAGGCCGATGTTGCCGTGGCCATGAACACGGGAACTCAGCCAGCACGGGAAGCAGCTAATATGGTCGACCTGGACAGCAACCCGACAAAACTGATTGAAATCGTGGAAATTGGCAAGCAGCTTTTGATGACCCGGGGGGCGCTCACCACTTTCAGCATCTCCAACGACGTGGCCAAATACTTTGCCATCATCCCGGCCGCTTTCGCTTCCACTTACCCGGTCCTGCAGTCGCTCAACTTCATGGCCCTTCAGAGCGCGATCCTCTCGGCCGTGATCTTCAATGCCCTCATCATCGTGGCCCTGATCCCCCTGGCCTTGAGGGGAGTTCCTTATCGTCCTCTCGGCGCGGCGCAGCTGCTGCGGAACAACCTGGTGATCTATGGAATCGGCGGATTGATTGCCCCGTTCATTGGCATCAAAATCATCGATATGGCTCTGGTGGCGCTCGGCTTGTCGTAAGGAAAGAACCCAGGGGAAGAAAGGATTGAAAAAATGTTCAAGCAATTAAGGCCCGTTTTCATGGTTTTCCTTTTGCTCACCGTAGTGACCGGTATCATCTATCCGCTGCTCGTTACCTGGGTGGCCCAGTTGGCCTTTCCGGAAAAAGCCAACGGAAGCTTGATTCGGAAGGAAGGGGGTTATGCCGGTTCTGAGCTCATCGGTCAACCCTTCGATGACCCGAAATATTTCTGGGGGCGCCCGTCGGCGACGCCCGATTTCCCCTACAACTCTGCCTCATCTTCCGGGTCCAACCTGGGGCCCTCTAACCCGTCCCTGGTGGAAGCAGTAAAGGCGCGGGTAGAGGCTTTTCAAAAAGCAGACCCGGGAAATCATTCATCGATTCCTGTCGACTTGGTTACCTCTTCTGGAAGTGGTCTTGATCCGCATATTAGCCCCGCCGCAGCTTTGTTCCAGGCCCCAAGGGTAGCACGCGTTAGGGGGTTGTCCGAAGACCAAGTCCGGCGCCTAGTGGACGAATTCACCGAGCCCCGCCAATGGGGATTTCTGGGGGAACCAAGGGTAAATGTTCTGAAGCTGAACCTCGCTTTGGACCGTCTTCAAAGCCCCCGGGAGCGCTCGATGGAAAGGGGGTCGGGTTGAAGGGGCTTTCACGGCTTCGGCGGGAGGCCGATTTCCCCCTCTTTATACCTGGGAGCATTGGGTGTAAAATGGTTATGGCCCTGGAGGGAGATGACGGGTGGCGGTTCATCGCCGGGAATCCCTTTCCCGAAAGCCATGGCTGCTTTCAAAAAGAGGGTTGAAGAATGAAGGCTGAGCATCGACCCGATCCGGATGAATTACTGGCCCGAGTTCAGGCCGAGGAGCGACAGAAGGCCCGGGGGAAACTGAAGATTTTCCTGGGCTACGCCGCCGGCGTGGGGAAAACATACGCCATGCTGGAAGCGGCCCATAGCCGGAAGGCTGAAGGTGTGGACGTGGTGGCTGCGGTTGTCGAAACCCATGGCCGGGCTGAAACCGAGGTCCTTCTACAGGGGCTTGAAGTCATTCCCCGAAAACAGGTCGAGTATCGCGGGGTGAAACTTACCGAGATGGACCTGGATGCAGTCTTGGCTCGCAAACCCCAATTGGCCCTGGTGGACGAACTGGCCCATACCAATGTCCCCGAATCCCGTCATCCCAAGCGTTGGTTGGATATTGAAGAGCTTCTGAACGCCGGAATCGACATATACACGACTCTTAATATCCAGCACCTGGAGAGTTTTCGGGACATCATAGCCCAGATTACGGGGGTAATTCAGCGGGAGACCATTCCTGACCGGGTCTTGGATGAGGCTTCGGAAATCGAGGTGGTTGACCTGCCGCCGGAAGAGCTTTTGCTGCGTCTTCGCGAAGGGAAAATCTATATCCCGGAACAGGCGGCTCGGGCGATGGAGAATTTTTTTGAATCGGGAAATCTGATCGCCCTCCGGGAAATCACCCTGAGACGTGCCGCCAGCCGGGTCGACGACCAGATGCGCGAATATCTCCAGACCTATCCGACCCAAGGGCTCTGGCCGGTCAAGGAACGGCTCCTGGCGTGCATCAGCGGCGGCCCGAGGAGTGAGCGGCTCATCCGAACCACGCGGCGTCTGGCCGAGGAGTTGAAAGCCGACTGGTCGGTTCTCTACGTGGAAACCGCGGGAGACGACCGGATTACCCAGGAGAACCGGGAGCGGATTTGGAGCGAATTGCGGCTGGCTGAATCCCTCGGAGCTCAGGAGGTAACCACCCTCAAAGCCGATTCCGTGCCGGAGGCGGTCATCGATTATGCCCGAGCCCATCAGGTCAGCAAAGTGTTGGTCGGACGTCCCACCCGGCCCCGGTGGCGGGAATGGCTGCGGGGGTCTTTTGTGGACCGGCTCCTAAGGAAGAGCCGGGAAATCGATGTGTACGTGGTTAGTGATGCGGAAACGATCAAGAAGGAAAAAACCATTTCCCCCCCCTCCCCCCGGGTCCCCTGGCAGAGTTACTTCAACAGTCTGCTCCTGGTGCTCGGAGCCACCCTGGCCAGTGCCGTCTCCCTCCGCTTCCTCACGCCTACCAACGTGATCATGTTCTATCTCCTGGCGGTGGTGGTGGCCTCTCTCCGTCTGGGGTTCAAACCGGCTTTACTCACCGCCCTCCTGGGCGTATTGGCCTTTGATTTCTTCTGCATCTCGCCCTACTACAGTTTTGCCGTGGCGGACACGAAGGAGTTGATTACCTTTGCCGGTCTGTTTACCGTGGGGGCGGTCATCAGCACCCTTGTCGCCCGGGCCCGGAGTCAAACCGAGACGATTCAGACCCGGGAATTTCAGACCACGAACCTCTATGCCTTGAGCCGAGGTCTGGCCTCGGCGGTCAGTTTGAAGGACATCGTAAACACGGTTATCCGTCATGTAAGCGAGACCTTGCCCGGAAAGGTCGTGATCTATGTCCCCGAGGGGGAATCCCTAAATCTGGAGGCCGCCTCCCCCGGGATTTCCCCGGGGGAAAAAGAGAAATCCGTGGCTCTCTGGGCTTTTCGCAACGGGCAGATGGCGGGGAAATGGACCGAGACCCTTTCCTCCTCGGAATTTCTGTATCTCCCCCTGCAGACCGGGGCCCGGGTCGTGGGGGTCATGGGGATCAAAATGGAGCACGCGGGTGAGGAGCTGGCTCCGGAACGCCGCCGGCTCCTGGAAGCGTTTTCCAACCAGGCGGCGCTGGCCATCGAGAGAGCCTATCTGGCTCAGGAAGCGGAACGGGCCCAGCTTCTCCAGGCCACGGAGAGACTGGAACGGTCTCTGCTTAACTCGATCTCCCATGATCTGCGGACCCCCCTGTCTTCCATCATGGGAACTTTGAGCAGCCTGCGGGATGAAGGGATTCCTCCCGCGGAAGAGTCCAGGCGGGAGCTGATCGACCTGGCCTTGGAAGAGGCGGAGCGGATGAACCGTTTTGTCGGGAATCTGCTGGATATTACCCGCCTGGAAGCCGGAGCTCTCAAAATCAAAAAGGAGCTTTACGACCTGCAGGACCTTCTGGGTTCCTGCCTGGCTGCCCTGGAATCCCGCCTGAAGGGGAGGAAAATTAAGATTCAAGTCCCCCCCGACCTCCCCCTCATCCCCATGGACTCCGTCCTCATAGCCCAGGTCCTGGTGAATCTAATGGAAAACGCTTTAAAATATTCTCCCCCCGAGGGGACGATCCAAGTGGCCGGCCGGATGGGGGAGAATCACGTGGAAATCGAGGTCGCGGACCAGGGACCCGGAGTTCCCCGGGAGCACCTGGGTCGAATATTCAACAAATTTTTCCGGTTCAAGCGCACCGAAGAGGTCGGCGGGACCGGCTTGGGTCTGGCCATCAGCAAAGGGATCGTGGAGGCCCATGAGGGAAAAATCTGGGCCGAAAACCGCCCCGAAGGGGGATTGAAGATTATCTTTACCCTTCCCTTCGCTCCCTCCGGAAGCGGAATATAGATTTTCGACGGGGGACCCTCAAAGATGACGACTCCAGGGAATGTGGACAAGAATTTGCCTAGGGTGCTGGTGGTCGATGACGAAAAGGCGATCCAGCGCTTCCTGAGGAACGTTCTGAGCCAGGCGGAATTTGCCGTGCATATCGTCGGAACCGGGAAGGAAGCCCTGACGGCGGCCGTAGCCATCCGCCCCGAGCTCATTATTCTGGACCTGGGCTTGCCGGATATGGATGGGGTCGAAGTGCTCCGTCGACTGCGGGAATGGACGAAAGTGCCGGTGATCGTTCTGTCGGTCCGGGACCGGGAGGACGACAAAATCGCCGCCCTGGATTCCGGGGCCGATGATTATGTCACCAAGCCCTTCGGGACCGGGGAGCTTTTGGCGAGGATGCGGGCAGCCCTCCGAAAAACCATTCAGGAATCTCCCCTGCCGGTCTATAAAGTGGATGGCCTGGAAGTAGACCTGGAACACCGCCGGGTGGTCGTGGAGGGGCAAGAGGTTCAGCTGACCCCCACGGAGTATGACCTCTTGCGCCTGCTGGTAACCCATGCGGGCAAAGTGCTGACTCACAATCAGATCCTCCGGCAGATCTGGGGCCCCGCTTACGTGGAGCAGCCCCATCTGCTCCGGGTCAACATCAGCAATCTGCGCCGCAAGATCGAGCCGGAACCCACCCGCCCCCGGTACCTCCAGACGGAACTCGGCGTAGGATATCGCCTCAAGTTGAAGACTTAACCGCGGCAAGCGTTATTTGGATTCCTTTTTCAGCAGGACGGCCATGAGTCTTTCTCCGGCCCACTCCAGGTGGTCCCGCAGGGTGGATTGCGCTTTTTTGCTGTCCCGTGCTTCGATGGCTTTTACGATGGCCTCGTGCTGTTCGGCGACGCGGTCATAGTCCATGAATACCGACGCTTTTTGCTCCATCATATTTTTCATGGGGTGGCGAAGTTCCGCCAGGAAACGCGCTAAAATACTGTTGTGGCTGGCCCTGGCCAGGGCGGCATGGAAAGCCAGGTCTGCCTGCACGGCCTTTTTCCCCACTTTTTTCGACGCTCTCAGCTGGGTTTGATGGTGCTTGATCTCCGCGATTTCTTCCTTGGTGGCCCGCTCCGCGGCCATGCCGGCTATGGCATGTTCGATGATCTTCCGGACCTCCACCAGTTCATGGAGCTTGTCTCTCCAGTTCATCAGCATGCCCCACCGGAGGGGTTTGGTGAGAAAATCCCCCGCGGAGAGGCTGACGGTCGTCCC
>JAPLIW010000715.1 GCA_026388915.1 Deltaproteobacteria bacterium | reverse complement strand
TTCCCTGGAATTATTCCAGGCGTAACGACCGGCGAAGAGGCATTCTCTTCGGAAAGGTTATATTATCTTAGATAACAGCAAAAAAGGAATTTGTCAATTTTTTTCTAGCCCGTGTCGGGAAAATTTTTTTTCCCGGCAAAGGGTAAAAAAAAATTGACAAATTCCTTTTTTGCTGTTATCTAAAAGATAGTATAATATTTTCCTAAAAAATGGTTTTCCACTGTTTCCTACTCTGGGAATCATTCCAGGGAAAAGCAAATCGGTCGGGACCTCCAGACTTCACTTTTTCCATCAAAGGAAAAGGGCATGACCTCAAAAGAATTCCTCACCACAGGAGAAGCGGCCAGACTGGTCAACATCTCCCGGTCAACCATTTCCCGCAATTTCGACAAGGGCATATTCCAGGGCAAGAAAAACCCCATCACCGGGGAACGAATGATCAGCCGGGAGAGTCTGATCAACTTCATGAAGCAGTTTAATCTCCCCGTGGACCACCTGTCGCTGGAAAAGAAAAAAATCCTGGTGGGGACTTCCGATGATCATCTCTTTTCCCAACTCCAGCGGGTCCTCTCGGAGGATGGAAGGGTGGAGTTGGAAAGGGTGGGGTTCGGGGGTGACGTTCTGATTTCGTGCTCCAAGACCCTTCCGGATCTTCTGATCCTCGATGAAGAGCTTGCGGATATTCCCTGTATGGAGATTATCCGGTCCCTGCGCAGAATGCCCGATCAGCGGGATTTTAAAATCCTTTGCTCGGCCAAGAGCCGGAATTCCCGCCGCTGCCTGGAATGGGGAGCCGATGAAGCCCTATCCAAGGAAAGCCCGGACCGGGAGGAATGGGGCAAGACGATTTATACTTTCCTCAATCTCCCTCAAGAACGGCCGGAAGAGGATTTAACCTACAAACACCAGAGGCGGTGGCCCCGCATGGGCCTCCATCTCCCCCTGAAGATCGGGATCTATTCCGTCAGAACCCCTTACCGCCGGGATACGGGTGTGGCCACCATGGAGAATATCAGCCTCGGGGGAGCGTTCCTTTCGGACATCGCCCTGGAAGGCGGCAAGATCCCCTGCGAGCCCTTCCGGGTTCTTCTCGAATCGGATCAAGAGCCCCTGAAAGATTGGAAAGCCCACGGGAAAATAGTCCGCCTTCAATCCAATGGAACCGTGACCGCGGGCATCCAGTTCACCCGCGTCCCCAAAGCCAGCCTGAAGATGATCGAAGACTTAGCCCAGTAAATCTTCTCCCCTGGATCTTCTTTCCTTCCCCTTTCCTACAACTTATAAACTTATGTACGTCTCCCGTCCCCGGAACCAGCAATCTTCCGATTATTACTGGTGCGTGGAAGATCATTTTGAAACCTTTGTTCAGGTCTACAAGGTGATCCAGAAATGGAATTCCTTGTCTAATAAACAGCGTCGGGGAAGGTGGTGGCGGTGCGGGGCTGGCCGACCAGGAGGTACATCTTGGGGGAGTACCAGCCTTCGTCGAGAATATCATCATCAATCTCGCTGACCACTCCGTCGTGGATGGCCCAGGAACGGCCGCGGATGGTCTTTTCGAACCCCGGCTGGCGGAAGGAAACCACCCTGGTCTTCACGTGGTCCATCTTATCCGGAGCCACATGATTGAGGATGGCCGATTTCACCCGGCCGTCGAGAAAAGAGTTCAGCGAGAGGAGGAAATAGAAGGTCAGGTTGTCCCGCAGGCAGCGGTTTAAAAAAGGGGCGATTCACGAATCGACCCTACGGATCCTATTTTTTCGTGTACACCAGGTTGATGGGATGGCATTTGTCGCAGGCCTGGCTCCGGGGATGGGCCTGGTGGCACTGGTAGCACATTTCCATGGTGGGCCGGTTGGTCCGGGGGGTCCCCTTGTCGTGTTCCAAGCTGCGGTGGCAGTCGATGCACAGGACCTTTTTATCGGCGTGCTGCTTATGCGAGATCTTAACGATCTTCACCTTATCCAGGTCCATCTGCTCTCCGCCCGGTACGGTGGTATGGCAACTCATGCATTTCTGGTTCATCACGTCTTCGCTGGCTGAAAAACTATGGGCCATGAAATGGTTTTTGGAGGTATGGCAATCCACACAGCCCACCGATGCCGGATGGACCCGGGATGGAAGCCACATATCGATAGGCTCTTGATTCTTATGGCAATTCAGGCAGAAGAAGGGGTGGCTGGTGGTAAACCGGACCAGCCCGAGGCCCGGAATGGCCGCCAGGATCACCAGGCCCGCGGCGATCAAAGCCCAGGTGCGCTTGGAGAGTTTCGGTATCTCTGGAATTTTCATGGCCTGCCCTCGGAGTCGAATTGAAGGTTCTCTTTTGCCGCCTCCCCTCCCCTCGCCCTCCTCCGCCAGAGCGGAGGGGATGGAAGGGGGAAAATTTCAAATATCTTCCCTTAGACTTTGGTCAAGGTGACCACCGTGTCATTCCACGCCGCTCCCCCGGCCGCCGGGTCGAACTGGGCCGGAATGACCGCGTGGGGATTGACCCCGTTTCCTTCCTCCTCCCACCAGAGCTCATGGGTGTCAAAATCGCTGCTCTTATATTTCTTCGCCCGGGCAATCTTCCCCAGTTCCCAGTGGCCCAGCCCCTCGGGCAGAACCACCACTTGGGGGTGGACCCCGTGGGTCAAGCGAACGGGAACCGTCAAAGATCCCACGGGGGAAGTGATCTTCACCCGGTCTCCGTTCTTCAGCCCCATGGCCTGGGCGGTGCGCAGGTTAATCCACAGGGGACTGGCATGGAGAATCTCCGCCAGCCACTTGGAGTTGGCCAGGCGCTGGGTCATGACATTGGGCTGGTAAACGGCCAGGATGAAATCCCCTTCCTTCATCTCCTGATGCGCTTTCAGGGGGATATAGGAAGGCAGGGGAGGAAGCCCTTTGGCCTGAAGTCTGGCCGAATAAACCTCCAGTTTTCCGGAGGGCGTGGGGAAGCCTTTCTTCCCGTAGGTACGATACTCCGGTTTGGCCGCTGGATCGATCCACACTCCGTCTTTCTTCAGGCCTTCCAGCCCTCCCCCTTTGGCCAGCCCGCCGACCCGCGCCGCCGCTTTCCCCATGAACTCCTCGCTGTTGCCGTAGGGGAAAGCCTTCTGCAGGTCCTCTCCCAGCCGTTTGGCCAATCCGGTCAGGGCATCCCCCAGGGACATGGACCTCCCGAGAGGAGCCACCACCGGCTGACGAATGCTGACGAAAGGCACGAGGCCCATGGCCGGCCGGGATTCCAGGTTCCAGCTTTCCAGGTAGGTGGTCATGGGAAGGAGGAGGTCGGCCAGTGCCCCGGTCTCCGTCAGGTGCGTATCGGCTACGATCAGGAAAGGAACCTTCTTCTCATCTTTCAGGAGTTTGATGACTTCTGCCGTGTTGGGCATCGCGTAGGCCGGATTGGCCAGGTAGCACAGGTAAATATCCGGCTGACCCTTTCCTTCTTTCAGCGCGGTCAGGGCCTGGAAGGAAGAAGAGAAGGGGCTCTTCCCCCTGGGTTCTCCCAGGTCCATTTTCCGGGGCAGACAGCATCCCCCGGGAACATCGATAGCGCCCACCACGGCGCTCAGCAGCATCATGCAGCGCTCATTCTGGACGCCGTTTTGATGCCCGCTCACTCCCCGCCCGGTCAGGACCGTTGCGGGTTTGGCCTGGGCGAATTCGGCGGCCAGACGTTTGATGTCCGCCGCTTTGACCCCGGAGACCTTCTCCGCCTGCTCGGGTGTGTACCCAGCCAGGTGTTCCACCAGTCTGGGCAGGGGGTAATTGGTCCAGCGGGAGAGAAACTCTTTATCATGGAGCCCCTGCTGGATGATGGAGTGGGCCATGGCCAGGGCCACGATTCCGTCGGTCCCCGGCTTGAGGGGGATCCATTCGTTGCTCCGCCCCGCGGTGTTGGAGAGGCGGACGTCGAAGGTCACCAGTTTGGCGGCGCCGGCGGCCGCTCGCCCTTCGATGATCCTCTGGGCCAGGGAAATGTACAGCTCGTCGCTCTCGTACGGATTGGCGCCGAAATTCAGGATGTAGCGGGTTCGGGCCACATCGCAGACCGGCGTTTCCGCCCCCCAGGTCAACATCTGAGCGGCCCGTTGGTTCACCCCCAGGGCGTCCCCCTCGGAAAAGACCGTGGACGAACCGAGAGCCTTCAGCAAGTCCAGGGCCATGAGTTCCTGCGAGCCCGGCGCCCCCATCTCCACCCAGAGAGCCTCGTTCCTTCCGCCCTTCCTGAGCGCCCTGAATCTCTCGGCCATCTCCTCCAGAGCCTGGTCCCAGGTGATCCGGGTCCACTTCCCGTCTCCCCTCCCCCCCGACCGCTTCAGGGGTTGAAGGATACGGTCCGGGTCATACAGGGTGTTGATCCCCGCATGCCCCCGGGCGCAGAGCCGTCCCCGGTTGTTGGGATGCCTGGGGTTCCCCACAATCTTCTCCAGCCGCCCGTCCATGACCTCCCCGATGATTCCGCACCCGGCCGGGCACAAGAGGCAGGTGCTGGGGACGCTCGCGGCTTTTCCCGCCGTGCGGATCACCTTCCGGGGAACTTCCGCCGGAGGGCTGAAGCAGCCGGTCAGGGAACCGCCGAGGCCGGCCACTGCGGCGCTGGTAAATCCAAACCTCAAAAAATCGCGTCGGTTCATCTTCATGGAAAGCTCCTTCAAACCTCAGACCAGGGGGAGGAACTCGCCCCCCAGGACCACCACATAGCGCATGAAAAAGATCCCCACCACGACCAGGATGGAGGCAAGGGTAATCGTGGCCAGATTGCGGAAACGGGGAATCAGAAGGATACAGGCCGGGATGATTTTTCCCATTACGTTCTCCACCCAGATGAAGTAGACGCTGAATTTCCCCGTCAGGATAAGATGGGCCACCTCCTGGGCTTCCGCATGGGAGACCAGCAGGACCAGGACGTCGCTCAGGACCAGAAAGAGGTCGACGAGGATCATGGCCGCCAGCATCTTCCCCAGGGCGAAGACCAGCTCCCGGTTGATGGTTTTCTCTTTGGAGAAGAATCTATCTTTGACCATAGAAATGAGGATCATCAGCGCGATTCCCGAGACCATGGCCGAGATCAGGAAGAGGAAGGGCATCAGGGCCGTGTTCCACAGGGCCCGCGCCTTCCCCAGGGCCAGGATGAAACCCGTGTACCCGTGGACGAAGATGGCCAGGGGGATCCCGATGGTCCCGAAGAGGCGGGTGAGACGCTTATTCCCCTTGAACATGAAGTAGCCGTAGATGATGCAGTTGATCGGGTACAGGGTCAGCAGGAAAGACCCCCAGGTGATCGGCGAAGTAATGTTCAGGTAGGCGAAGAGATGCCAGGACTTGAAAGGCTGGCCCACGTGAACCAGCAGGGCCAACGGGGCCATGACCAGGAACAGGGTCGCCAGAATCACCCCGATCTTCCCGATGGGCTTGAACTTCTCCATCCCGAAGACAAAAGCCATGGTGGAGAGAACGAAGGATCCGGCGCTCAAGCCGGTGAGGTAAAAATAAACGGCGATGAGCGCCCCAAAGGTCTCCTGGGGAAAAACATTGTAAAGGACAACGGCGTCCATCTCATTCCCTCCTTTCGGTCTTCAGGGGGTCCCCATTCCTCCGAGGCCATGGGTTGCAGGAAAGGCGGCGATCTCGGGCTTGGTCCCTGGGACCGAACTGGTGGCTAGAATCCTCCCCCTCACACCGCCGGGCCCGGGGAGATTTTCCCCCCAACAAGGGATGGGGCAAGGCGTCTCGCTGCCCCTGTGCTTCCTCGGGGCCAGATGGGCGTGAGGCCGGGGCTTGCCTACAGCTTGGTAAAAAGCAAAATGGAAATGACCAGCGCGTAAATGACCAGGGACTCGATCAGCGCCAGGCCGACGATCATGGGAATGAAGATCTTGGGCTGAGCTTCCGGGTTCCGGGCAATGCCTTCCAGGCCTTTGGAGATGGAAAGGCCCTGCCCCAGGGCTCCTCCCAGGGCGGCAATGGCGATGGCCAGACCGCAGGCCAGGCCGATGAACTTCTTGGCCTCCTGGCCCAGGGCCTCCTCGGCGGCGAAAGCCCAGGACGCAAAGGTCAGGCTCAATACCAAAGTCAGGGCTAAGATCCATATCGCTTTTCTTCTCATTCTCTATTACCTCCCATTTCTTTATAAAATATCTTTCCCAATCCTACATTGCTAGATTGCTACGTTGCTAAATTGCTCTTCAGTGTTCCCCCTCTTCGACAGCCAGGGAGATGTAGATCATGGAGAGCAGCATGAAGATGAACGTCTGAATAAGCGAAACGAAAACCCCCAGGAAGAGCGACAGGGGGGAGAGCAACAGGGGCAGGATCAATGGGGATGCCAGGGTCAGGGCCAGGAGCATGTGGTCCGCCATGATGTTCCCGAAAAGACGCATGGAGAGGGAAAGGACCCGGGCCAGGTGGCTGATGATCTCGATGGGCAGCATCAGGGGAGCGAGCCACAGGACCGGTCCCAGAAAATGCTTGAGATACTTGATCCCGTGGGTCTTCAGCCCGTAGTAATGAGTGGCGAAGAAGACCACCAGGGCGCAGGCCAGGGTGGTGTTCAAATTGTCCGTGGGGGGTAGAAAGCCCGGCACCAGGCCGAGGAGGTTGGAGAAGAAGATAAAGAACCCCAGCGTCCCGATCAGGGGGAGGAACTCTTTCCCCCGGTGGCCGACGATGTCATCCAGGAACTTCAGGACCATCTCGGTGAAGAGTTCAAAGAGGTTCCGGACCGTCAGACGGCTGGAGGGAACCAGGGCCTCTTCCCTCGGCCCGGTGGCCACCTTCTTGAAGCCCGCGTAGGCCAGCGCGCAAATAAGGATCAGCACAAACAGGGCCATGGAGACCTGATGCGGCAGGCTTCCAACGCCCGGGATGTAGTGGAACCAGGTAAATGGGGCGTGTCCGGCCATTACCATGCTCCCTTTCTATGAGTCCCCAGAGATTGTCGGACGGCTTCGATCACGATTCCGAACACCACGGCGGAGATTCCGGCCACGAAGGCCCCCGGGTTCACCCGGACGTACCGAATTACCACGAAAATGACCACCAGCAGGACAAAGAACTTTCCCACCAGCTGAAAGAGGGAATACTTCTTCCCGGAGAAGAGGTACCCGCTCAGGATGCGCCAGAGCCAGCGAAAATTGAGCAGGGCGATTCCCCCGCCCAGGATGATTCCCAGGGAGACGGCCCAGCTTTGAAACCAGAGACTCGCCAGAAAAAAGAGAACCAGGATCTGGGCGCTGCGCTTCTCGATGGAAATCAGCTTCTGGGCTTCCTGCTGCCCCGGTGACAGGGGGAGATTACTTTTTTCGCTCTCCTTTGTCAATCTCTTTTGCCAGGGAGGCAAGGCTGAGGAACGCTGCGGCAACACCCAGAATCAGGAAAATGATGGTGAGCCACGGTTTGGTCTGGAAGTATCGGTCCAGATAATATCCGATCGCCACCCCGATGGCCACGGAGAGGCCCATCTCCAGGCCGATGGCGCTGTAGCGCGCAAACTGATGGTAGGACCTCTTATCCTTATTTTCCTCCATTGGATCCAGATCCCCGGTGAGTCAGTTCATGATAACAGGTTCCCGGATCCAAGCCAGTCTCCCTTGCAGTCCTCCCTTTCAACGTTGATGAATGAATATTCATTCAAAGTTTTACTAACATATCCGGGAAAAAATTGTCAAGGAGTTTTTTAGCGATTTTTCGGCTCCCGGGAGATGGATTTTCGTTCAGCCTAAGCCTTTGAATTTAAATCGTATCCCGGGAGACTCCGGGCCGCGCTCAATCGCTTTTCATTTGAACCGAAGAGTGTCGTAAACGTGAATCGGATCCCGGGAGGTTTCCGGAAGAGAAAAACCCGGCCTTCAGAAATAGGTCATGCTCGATTTTTTGTGCTCCCGTCGGGAAAAGAGAAGCCGGTAGTGCCTGAGCCCGGTCTTCCGGGAAATTCTCCCGGCGATGCGGCGGCAGTCTTCTTCGCTCCGCCCGTGAATCATGGTATACAGGTTGAAGGGCCATTCCGGAAGGGAAGTGCGAAGATAGCAGTGACTGACGGCGGGAAAAGAGGCCACCTGCCGGCTCGCCCGGGAGACCTGATCTTCCCGGACTTTCCACACCGCCATGGCGTTTCCCTGGTATCCCGCCTTTTGATGGCGCAGGATGGCTCCGAACCGCCGGATCATTCCCCTGCGGACGAATCCCCGGACCCGGGGCAGGAGTTTCTCCTCTTTCCAGCCTGCCCTCCGGGCGACTTCCGCGAAAGGAGTCAAGGAGAGCGGAAGGTCTCCCTGGATCTGCGCCAGAAGCCTTTTATCCTGAACCGAGAGCTTTTCTTTTTTCATGGCTCTTCCTTGATCCTTCCCTCCGAATCGAGGCATGATGTATAGCATAGGAGAAAACGGGGCGGCAAGCTATCCTTTTGGTAGCAGAATCCCGCCCCCGCAAATTTTCCGCCCCCTAGGCGCTATCCTTCCGCCCCCCTGAATGGGGGGCTCAAAAATAAAAAAAACTTAACCGCAGAGGTCGCGGAGCACGCAGAGGTGGAAATTGCCAAATCCTCAGGGCCAGGATGCAGGGGGAAAAGCGGCGCTCTTTCTCACCCTTCCCGGAAGGTCAAAACGGCCAAGGGGCTTTCCAGGAACGATCTCTGCGCTCTCTGCTTCCTCTTCGTTCACCCTCTTGTCTCGACCCCGGAAGACCGAAAGGCAAAGAGGGGCCCATATCCATAAAAGGCTTTGTGTTTTTTGTCTTTCCCAAGAAAAAGCTCTGCGATCTCTGCGTACTCTGCGGTTGATTTTTTCTTCCTCCTCGGAGGGCGCAGAGACTTTTATAATTTCCTAAGCAATGAAAGACAGGATACAGGATTCAGGAAACAGGATTCAGGATAAAAAATCTCTTGCGACTTTTTGTTCGTAGTTCCTGAATCCTGATTCCTGTCTTATTGATCTTCCTTTATTACCAGTTTCGCATACAACTCCTGCTGCCGCTGGATGCCCTTCTGATACCGGGCATGCCGCTGGGCATCCGGCTGACACCCTGGGAGGATGAAGTGGGGAACCTCTTCCAGGTCCCGGATGGCTCCCAGGGCTTCCAGGGCCAGCAGGGCCGCTCCCCGGCTGGTAGCCTCGGGTACCTCACACACGGCCACCGGTCTTCCCAGCACATCGGTCACGATCTGAAGCCAGACCGGGGAGCGAAGCAAGGCTCCCCCGCTGGCCACAACCCGGGACCTCCCCGCGATCAGGGGCTGAAGCAGTTCGAAAACCAGGAACAGCCGGTAGGCCACCGCCTCCATCCCGGCTCTCAGGATTTCCAGAGGGGTGGTGGCCAGAGAGAGGCCCTGAAGCACGGCGCGGGCGTGTCCCGCCCAGCCCGGCGCCCGTTCTCCGGCCAGAAAAGGAAGAACGGTCAGGCCGTGCGAGTCGGGCTCCATGGCGGCCAGGGCCCTCTCGAGATCCGGATGAGCCCCCAGATTCAGGGTATCCTTCATCCAGGCAAAGACACTGCCCCCCTCGCTCAACGCCCCACCCAGAAGAGACCGTTTTCCATCCACCCGGTAACACCACAGCCCGGCCGGGAGGTGTTCCGGGGGATCGCATAGAACCACCCGCAGGGCGCTCGTCGTTCCCATGGTCAGAGCAACCTGCCGGGAGGAGATGCACCCGCTTCCCACATTGGCCGCGGCCCCGTCGCCTACCGCGGGAAACCAGGGCACCCGGGCGAGAGCCGGCCAGCGGGCGGCAAATTTCTGCCGCAATCCGCGCCGGGGCCGCTTTACATCGGTTAACGGGGAGAGCTGGTTTTCCTTCACGGGCAGGCCAGCCAGAAGCTGAGAGTCCCAGACCAGATGGAACCGATTCAGAAGCCCGGTCCAGGAGGCCACCGAGTAAGTCACCCCGGTTTCCCCGAAGAGTCTCAGCTCCAGGTATTCGCCGATCGACACCCAGCGCCGGACCCGGGCGAAAAGGTCGGGTTGAGCCCGGCCGAGCCAGCGGAAACGGGCCGGCAGGTAACTCGGGTGAAAGCGGCAGCCGGTCCGATCATGCGCCGCGGTCTCGTCGAAATCGGACCTGAGTCCGCCAACCTCCCTTTCGGCCCGCGTGTCGGCATAGGTCGTCAGGGGAGTCACCGCCCGGTGATCTCCGTCAATTCCCAGAATATTATTCACGAAGGTGCAGGCCGCCACTCCCCCGATCCCGGACTGTAAAGGCCCGGTTTTCTCCATCAGCCGGTCCAGGCATTCGAAGACCGCATGGAGAAGAACATCCGGGTCAGCCTCCGCCGCCCCTTCCGAAGTGGCCTGAATTTCATGGGCTCTCCGCGCCTCCATCCCCTCCACGGAGCGCCCCGTTCGGTCAAAAACCGAAGCGCGAACGGAGGAAGTCCCGATGTCAATGGACACAACGAGAGGGGGTTCTGCTTTATCGGCATTCACCGTGGACATAGAAAGAGTCCGATCTGAGGGATCAAGTGTTGAGCCGGTGCCCTTTTTCCCGTGGGGGAATCCATTGGCGCTATCGAGAGGTGGGCCTCTATCTGCTGCCCGGCCCGGGGTCAAGGGCGTTACCCGCAGAAATCATGAGGCACCTTTGATTCCATGGAACGGGCGGGCACAGCGCCAGAACCACGTCCTCGGATTGAATCCCCGTAGGGGCGATCCGCTGGATCGCCCACGGGCCCGCCTCTTTCTGCGGAAATCGAGCGGAGCCTCTGGAAAAGGGCTCACCCGGCCGATGCTTTCTGCGAGCAACGCTCTTGACCCCGGGCCACAACCCAAGCATCCCGGAAACGTCAAACTCTGTGAGCCCCATGGCAGAGCCGGGGATTTACTTTAAAGAAATTATATCACTTTTTTATTCAGGAAAACCAGAAAGGGATGGAGAGAAGAGGACTCGGGATTTATCATCCGGAATCTATCTGGAGCGGTTATTCTCTTGGGCCCCCTTGGGGCTGAAACCCAGATCTCCCAGAATGGATTCAATCAATTCCACGATCTCTTTGTTGCTGGACGAGCCTTTCATGATGAAATAGTTGGCCCCGAATTTGTAGGCCGCCTCCCGGTACTCGGGCCAGTCGTAGCTGGTCAGCATCACCACCACGACTTCAGGGTGTCTCCTTTTGATGTGTTCAGTCAGGTGAAGGCCGTTTTCCCCGGGCATTTTGATGTCCATGAAGATGAGGTCGGGAAGGGCGTCCTCGATCCTCTCCAGGGCGGTCTTCCCATCCGCCGCCTCTTCCAGAACCATGGAGGGGAACTGGGCAGACAATATGTCGAGGATGGTCTGGCGGAAAAGGGGGTTGTCCTCAACGATCAAAGTTCTAAAAACGCGCATACTTTCGTAAATTTACTTTCTGCTGGAGATTCCCATGGATAAAATACTTTACTAACGGTTTCCAGCGTGGTAAATAGGGTGAGAACTGTATTTCTTGGGTCCGGAAACAGTATTTATCGTCCAGGAATAGGTAGGGGTTGGGAACCACCCGGGACGGCCAAAGGCTGTCCCTTTAGATCTTCCCCCCTCTCTGGAGGCGAGTCAATCATGGGAGAGAAACATAGAATTGTCATCGCCGAAGACCATACGATTCTCCGGGAAGGTCTGCGCGCTCTCCTGTCCTCGGATCCGGACCTGGAAATCGTGGGAGAAGCGGAGGATGGCCAGGAGGCCATTCGCTGCGTGGAAAAGCTCAAGCCCGGTCTGGTCTTGATGGACCTCTCCATGCCCCGGATGAACGGGATGGACGCCATCCGGGAAATCAAGAAAAGGTCCCCGGATACGAGAATTCTGGTTTTAACGGTTCACAAGACGGACGAGTACATCGTCGCCACCCTGCAGGCCGGCGCCAACGGGTATGTTCTGAAGGATTCCACCCACACCGAGCTGAAGATAGCCATCAAGAACGTGTTCGACGGGAAATTTTACATCAGCCCGGGGATTTCCGCGAAGGTCATCGAAGGATTCCTGGAAAACAAGAGCCCGCAGAAGGCCGCCACCCCCTGGGACTCCCTGACCGCCCGCGAAAGGGGGATCCTGAAGCTGATCGCCGAGGGGTACAAGAATAAGGACATCGCCGATTTCCTGTGCATCAGCGTGAAGACGGTGGAAAAGCACCGGGCCAACCTCATGCAGAAGCTGGACCTGCACAGCGTCTCCGCGCTCACCACCCTGGCCATTGAGAAAGGACTGATAACTAAGTGACGCGGGGACGCGGAGATACGAGGAAAGAAAAAAATAAGATCCCCAAGCTTCCGTACCTCGTTACAATCTTATTGGCCTCTTACTTCCTTTATTCTCCACTGTTCAGGTTTGGTTAACATCCTGACAAGTTTTCCCATAACTCGATTGTAAACCTCTTTTAGTTCTCCTGCCAGCTCCCTATCCAAGTAGCCACACTTGACGGCAAAAGCCAACCATACCTGTGTCTCCGCGGCTTCGGCATCGGCATCGCTCAGTTTGCTCACAAAGGCCTTTGGGTACCTTCGCTTTCTCCATGCCTCCGCGATATTCGTGCAAACGGACCGAGAAGAACGACGAATTTGGTCGGTTAGCGAGAATCTCTCGTCACCCGGAAAATTCTTGCTGGCTTCGAAGATTTTCATCGCTGTATCAAAGGCCAACTGGTAAACTTCGAGATCCTCAAAATGACGAATATTGGACATCGTTTTTTCTCCCTTTCTCCGGATCCCTGTTTCCTTTTTTTCGACGTTTCACCGCGTCCCCGTGTCCTCGTGTCTTCGCGTCATTTCTTTTCAGGCCGCTGGCCATCTCACCTCCATGTGGCTCCCCTTCCCCGGGCCGGACTCGAGGATGAAGATGCCCCCGG
>JAPLIW010000861.1 GCA_026388915.1 Deltaproteobacteria bacterium | reverse complement strand
AAAGGTCTTCTCTCCTCTTCCACCCCATCCCCTCCAGAAGGCTTCCCCTTCGGGGTTGTTGGAGAAGAGGAAGACGTTGCACTTCAGGATTTTCAATTCCCGCAGGGATGAAAGGCATCTTTCCACCAGAGCCCTGCCGATTCCCTTCCTGCGGCAGTCCCGGGCCACCGCCAGGTGATGAAGGGTTCCCCTCCGCCCGTCATGGCCGCACAGAACGGCTCCGATCAGCTCCCGGTCCCTATTTCGTGCCACCCAGCTCAGCCCGGGATTGCGCTGCAGATAAAAGGAGAGGGCGGAATAGGAATCCGATTCGCTCAACCCGATTCCTTCCATTCCCTGCCAGAACTGGATCGCCTCCGCCAGGTCGCCTTTCTCCATGGGCTGAAACCGGTAATCGGGTATCGGTCCGGCTTTTCTCATTTCTTCTCCTGGATGGAGATCAACTCGACTTCAAAGATCAATGTGGCATGAGGGCCGATGACCCGGCCAGTCCCGCGTTCCGCGTAGGCCAGGTTCGAGGGGATGAAGAGCTGCCATTTCGCGCCTTCCTCCATGAGCTGTAAAGCTTCCGTCCATCCCGGGATGACTCCGTTGACCGGAAAGGTGGCCGGCTTTCCCCGTTTGTAGGAGCTGTCAAACTCGGTCCCGTCGATCAGCGTTCCTTTATAATGGGTCGTCACGGTATCGGTTGCTGCGGGCTTCTTCCCGGTCCCCGGCTTGATCACCTTGTATTGCAGTCCGCTGGGCAGGGTTTTTACTCCCTCTTTCTTTTTATTCTCCGCCAGGAAGACTTCTCCTTCCTTTTTATTCTTCTCTCCGGCCGCTTTCTGGGCTGCTTCCTGTCTGGCCTTCATCTCTTTCTCAAAAGCGGCCATGACTTCCCGGGCTTCCTGTTCGCTCAAAAGCGGCTTGGCGCCGGAAAGCCCATCCTTGATCCCCCGGGTCAGAATATCCGGGTCGATGTCGATGGATTGCTTCCTGAAATTTCCCCCGATGTCCATTCCGATGATGTAGCTGATCTTTTCCTTCTGGTCCTTCAAACCTGGTTTTTCCTGAGCCCCCGCCGAGCCCGCCGCCAGGATGAATAATGCTGCCACCATTACTCTGAAAATCATTCCCACTCCTTTCCTGTTTCGATTTCGCTGCACCCAAATCTCCCAAACTAAAAAACTTAATGGGACACAGATGAACCCAGCGCGGCAAAGCCGCAACCAAAGAAAATCACCCCCTCCCTCCCCTCCCCCCTCGAGGGGGAGGGTTAGGGTGGGGGGGATTTTTTCTTCACAAAATTTAAAGAGTCTGCACGTTAGTAATACAGATAAACACAGATTATGAACGGTTAAAAACCAACGACTACACGACGAAACGACTTCACTCATTGGACGCGGATGAACGCGGATCAACACGGATGAAGCCTCAATAAAAAAAACTTAACCGCAGAGGTCGCGGAGTACGCAGAGGTAGAAATGGCCAAAAGCTCAGGGCCAGGATGCAGGGGGAAAATCGGCTCTCTTTCTCACCCTTCCCGGAAGGTCAAAACGGCCAAGGGGCTTTCAAGGAACGATCTCTGCGCTCTCTGCTTCCTCTTCGTTCATCCCCTTGTCTCGATCCCCGGAGGATCGAAAGGCAAGGAGGCGTCCAGATCCATAAAATGATTTGTATTTTTTGTCTTTACCAAGAATAAGCTCTGCGGTCTCTGCGTACTCTGCGGTTGATTTTTCCTTCATCCCCGGAGGGCGCAGAGACTTTTATAATTTCCTATGCAAGGGCAAATGCGAACCTCTGGGAAAGCTTAATTGAGCTTTGAGGGTTGTAAAGCTATCTTTATTCATTGCATTTATACCTCATTGTTCTCTGCGTAATCTGCGTAATCTGCGGATAAACAGTTTCCAGCAAAACATCAATCGGAAGATCCCTTCCCGCCG